>CAZOTP010000016.1:0-22805 GCA_964582655.1 uncultured Pirellulales bacterium
CACTTATTGTACAGAACCATTCATCGCCGGATCCTATGTTAAAAACGCCAATTCCAGCCCCAAAACTCCCGATCTGACAAATTTCGCCCGGAATCCAAGGTATAATCTTTCGCCGCGAAATTTTGTGATTACCCGGAATCCGGACGCGAAAAAATCGGTCGTTTCGGCAATCGATTCGGTTTTCTCTGTGACCGGACGGGATGGGGAGGAGGGTACATTGTGATGCGACTGGAATTGGAATATGCGGAGGATTAAAACATGATTGCCATGTTCCCAAAAGGATTTTTCCGTTTCGAATCGTTTCGAAATTTCACCGTCTTTCCGCTTCGCGTAAAGATATGTCTCCTGCTGCTGATCCTTCTTTTCCCCCCTTCGCTCACCGCCGTGAGCAGCCGTCGGATTGCCTCGGGTCTGGCCCGTCCGCTGTTTGTTACCTCGCCGCCCGCCGATACCAAACGTCTTTTTATTGTCGAGCAGCATACCGGCCGGATCCAAATTCTCCGCCTCGACACCGGGATCATCAACGCATCGCCATTTCTTGATCTGGACGGCCTGACCACGGGAAACGAACAAGGTCTGTTGGGTTTGGCCTTCCATCCGAACTATGCGGCCAACGGTTTCTTTTATGTCAATTTCACCAACGCCTCCGGAACGACGGTTGTTCAGCGATTCCATGTTTCCGCCGATCCCGACCTCGCCGATCCCGCCAGCGCGTTGACCATTCTCACCATCGCCCAGCCGCAGACCAATCACAACGGAGGGTGGCTCGGATTCGGACCCGACGACGGCTACCTCTACATCGCCTCGGGCGACGGCGGCGGCACCGACGATAATGACACCGGGCACACCCTGCTCACCGGAAACTCCCAGGACATCACCGACAATCTCCTCGGGAAAATCCTCCGTATCGATATCGACTCCGACGATTTCCCCGCCGATGCTAATCGTAATTACGCCATTCCCCCGACCAATCCGTTCGTCGGCCAGACCGGCGATGATGAAATCTGGGCCTTTGGTCTGCGAAATCCGTGGCGGCCCGCCTTCGACCGGCTCACCTCCGATCTCTATATCGCCGATGTAGGACAGGGACTCCGAGAAGAAATAAACTTCCAGCCCGCTTCAAGCCCCGGAGGTGAAAATTATGGCTGGCGCGTCATGGAAGGCACATCCTGCCACGCGGCAAGCGACCCAATACCTTGTAATGACCCCTCCTTTACCACGCCAATTCACGAATATTCCCACGTTGCCGCCCCCAACGGCGGCTTTTCCATCACCGGAGGCTATGTCTATCGAGGCCCTCGACCCGCCCTCCAGGGCACCTACTTCTTCGCCGATTACATCACCGAACAAATCTGGTCATTCCGCTACGATGGCATAACCAAAACCGAATTCACCAACCGCACCGCGGAGCTGGTTCCCGACGCCGGGACCATTGACAGCATCGCTTCCTTCGGCGAAGACGCCCGCGGAAATCTCTATATCGTGGACCTCGGAGGCGAAATCTTCCGCATCCTGCCCGAACCTGTTATCCCCGGGGATCTCAACGACGACGGTTTTGTGAACCTTCTCGACTTCGCCCTTTTTGCCCAATACTGGCTTGATCCTTCCTGCGGTTTCTGCGCCGGCGCGGACTTCAACGCTGATAATACCGTGAACGCCGACGATCTCACCGCCTTCGCCGCACAGTGGTTCGAAGGCTCTGTTCCCTGATAGAGTCTGTAAAAAACAGGTGAAATCGATCGCCGGAAAAACCGGTTTCACGCGAAAATGCAGATTCGACTTTTCTGCCGGAGTCAAAAATATGGCGAAAAAAGCGGGCTAGGGAAGCTGCTGCAGGACCGGCTGGAGGCGTTCGGCGAGGAGGGCGGTGAAGAGGGCCTGGCCCTGGGGGGTGAGGTGGTCGCCATCGGCGTAGAGGTCGAGGGTCAGGCGGGATTCGGCGGAAAAATCGATGTAGATCGCGTCATTTTTTTCCAGATATTCCCGCAGATCCCTTATGTACTGCTGCAAGGGGGGAGAGGGCGGGCGGTTCTGGGCATCGGCGCGGCGGCGGAGACGGACGAAAATCATTCGTGCGTTGTTTTCGCGGCCCAGATCGAGCAGGTGGGGCAGAAAGGATTTTTTGACCTGATCCCTGAAATTGAACTGGCGGAGTTCCGTGGCGGTTTCCTCTTCGGTCTGGCGGGCGGTCAGGAGCGATACGCTCATGTTTTCGGAGGCGAAGACCTTCTGAATGGAGGCATCAACGTCAGACGGATCGCGGTGCAGCAAAACGGAGGCAACGGCGTTTCGGGCCGATTGTTCGAGTTTTTCCTTGCTGCGGTTTCGATGACGATACAGGGAGCAATAGCGGCTTAACGCATATTCCGGGAAGCTCATGTTGTCCAGGTACGCCAGCCGGTCGAGCAGAGGCTCTTCCTTATTGGCGTAGGCGTCGAGATATTCTTTCCATTTGCCCTGCGTGCGGTAGGTGGGATCGGTGAGGAAATGATCGCGGAAGAAGAGGGCAACGGCGCGGGGTTTGTGGGGGCAGGTGAACACGACGTTTTTGAGCATGAGATACCAGCACGCCGAATCGGAGCCGTCGAGGGTATAGCGAACGGTCGGCACGCCGGTCATCGCGTTGAACTGTTCCGGCTCCACGGCGGTGCGGAGAATCGAATTGCCGATGAGGGTGAGTTTCGGCTTCAACTGGAGGAAGGCCTGATGCTGGGCGGTGTTGACCCGGCCGGGATGATCGACCAGCGCGGCGGTGGGATTCCAGAACCAGCCGTTGACCAGCAGAACGACGCCCAGAACCATCGCCAGATGGAGGAACGCACGAGCTTTTTTTGTTTTTATCATTTCAAAGGCGCCGCTTAAAACTGGAAGTAAATGAAGTCCTGATGGCTGCCGGCGGCGAGAACCAGAATCGCAATCATCAGGCCGCCCTGATACGCCGCCTGCAGGACCGGTTTCTGCCCCACCGCCCGGTCGAAGCGGAGAATCGCCCACAGGCCTGCGCCGTAGAGTGCGATGATACCGAGCATGGCGACGCCAGTGGTTATGGCGTCGTCGGAAAGAGACCAGAATGCCGTCGAGCGGATCGCATGGCCAAGCCAATGGAGGCTTGGCGCGCGGAAGAGGGTCCAGCCGATCAGGGTAAAACAAAACATCAGAAACCATGCCGTTACTGTTTTTCCGCGGGTCGCGGGCATCCAGTGGCCGCCCAGGCCGAGGCAATGGTAGATGAACAGAAGCAGGCCATGGAAGAGCCCCCAGGCGATGAAGTGCCATGCGGCGCCGTGCCAGAATCCGGCCAGGCCCATGGTGACGAGGAGGACCGCGAAATAGCTGCGGCGGTTGGGGACGCGGCTGCCTCCCAGGGGGATATAGAGATAATCGCGAATCCAGGTGGAGAAGGAAATGTGCCATCGCCTCCAGAAATCGGAGGGGGAGACGGCGGCGTAGGGAGCGCGGAAATTTTCCATCAGATCAAAGCCCAGGAGTCTTGCCGAGCCGCGGGCGATATCGGTGTATCCGGAGAAATCGCTGTAAATCTGAATGGCAAATCCCAATGTGCCGGCGGTCAGCAGGAGCAGGGAAGGGGTTTCGAGCATATAGACCTTATCGACGAACACCGAGACATTGTCGGCAATTACCAGTTTTTTGAAATATCCGCGGAGAAGCAGGCCCAGCGCCTCGGGAATGAACGCCCAGTCCCATCGGCGGGGAGTTTCAATCTGGGGCAGGAGATGGCTGGCCCGCTCGATGGGGCCTGCGACAAGCTGGGGAAAGAGCGAAACGAAGAGGGCAAAATCGGGGAGGTTTCGGCGAGCCTTAAGTTTTCCCCAATAGACCTCGATCGTATAACTCATCGTCTGAAACGTATAAAAGGAAATGCCTACGGGCAGAAATATCTGGAAGACGACGGGATGAAATTGGAATCCGGCCTGCAGGAGGAGGGACTGAATCTCGGCGGCGAAAAAGTTGAAATACTTGAATACGCCCAAAAGGCCCAGATTGGCGGAGAGGCTGACCACCAGGAAGAGTTTTCGTCTGGAGGGGAACCGCTCGATGGCCCGGGCGGCGGTGTAATCCACGAGGGTGGAGGCGGCCATGAGGATGCAGAACCAGGGATGGATGTAGCCGTAGAAGATGTAGCTGCCGGCCAGGAGGATGGCGTTCTGCGCGGAGCGGTTTCGCACCAGCCAGTACACAGCGACAGTCAGAGCCAGAAACACCAGATAATCGAAACTGGTAAAAATCATGCGATACGAGCCATGCGACAATTCAAAACATCTCAAAGAACGAGGGAACGATGCCGTTCCGCCAAGATGAATGTGATTTTACCGAAAATACGGTAGAAAGGCAAGGCCAAACGTAGATTGAGGGGATAAGGCCAATCGAAATGCCCGTGACGGATTTGAATTTGTTTCCATAATCGCCGGGGATCGATGGTATCAAGCCGTCGCAGTTATTTTTTTGTGGGGGCAATGACGCCTTCGGTCGGGGAGGAGGCGGCGGGAATCCGAGAGGGATATATTCTGATGTTTCTCAACGCAGAGGCTTATGTTTCTTAGATGGCGTCGGTTTACAATATGCGCCCGCTGCCCAATGATTATGTTCTGGATCACGGCGAGGCGATTCTTTCCCGAATGATGGAGGAGCCGGCTGAATTTGCCGGGAACCTTTTGAATTCGTACAAGGATATTGACGATTCCCGATGAATCAGGAAGCAGGATGGTTGGGATAAGTAAGGCAGCGGAAGCATGTTATGGACCGCCGGAAGCATGCGAGCCATTTCTGGGACGCAATCGAAACGCAGCGGGTCGGCCGGATATCCGCCAAAGGCAAGGGGAGTAAAAGAGGCGAATTGTTATTTTTTCCGGGAGAGAAGGTATCGGAAGAAGGAGCCGAGACCTGAAAAGCGGTAGTTTGGATCGACGTATTTTTCAATGACGTAAAAGGCGAAGTAATAAAAGCGGCAGAAGGACCAGATGCAGATGAGGAGGCAGAGGGCGATCTTCCAGTCCATCGTGGTTATACAGATTATGCCAAAGCTGGCCAGGCCGAGGAATAGAAACAGGATCCCCTTGAACAGAATCAGTTTTTTTGACCGGATGTCTTTGAACATAGGAACGCTGTGCCTGTTTAAAATACCATTTTCCCAAATGCTATTTTATCAAACGACCGCGCTCTGCGGAATCCGCACGATTATTTTTTTGCCGGGGCGATGGTGCCTTCGGTCGGGGAGGAGGCGGCGGCGTAGAGTTTTTTGGGGATGCGTCCGGCTTTCCAGGCGGATCGACCGGCGAGGATGGCGTTTTTCATGGCGGCTGCCATGGCGACGGGATCTTTTGCGCCGGCGACGCCGGTATTCAGGAGAACGCCTTCGGCGCCAAGTTCCATCGCGATGACGACATCGCTGGCGGTGCCCACGCCGGCATCGACAATGATGGGGACGGAGGCGCGTTCCAGGATGATGCGGATATTGTTGGGATTGAGGACGCCCTGGCCGGAGCCGATGGGTGCGGCGGCGGGCATGACGCTGGTTGCGCCGGCTTCTTCGAGTTTTTTGGCCATCACGGGATCGTCATTGGTATAGACCAGGACCGTGAAGCCTTCCTTCACGAGAGTCTGTGTCGCTTCGAGGGTGCCGAGGGGATCGGGCAGGAGGGTTTTGGGGTCGGCGAGGACTTCGAGCTTGACCCAGTCCAGTTCGAGCAGTTCGCGGCCGAGACGGGCGCATCGGACGGCGTCTTCCGCGGTAAAGCATCCGGCGGTGTTCGGCAGGAGGGTATATCGCTTGCGGTCGAGAAAGTCGAGGATGTTCCGCTGCTGGCTGTCGAAAAGCCGCTCGCGGCGGACGGCGACGGTGACGACTTCACAGCCGCTGGCTTCCAGGGCCGCCTGCATGATTTCGAAGGAGGAATATTTGCCGGTTCCGACGAACAGGCGGCTGCGAAAGGTGAACGGTCCGAGTTTCAGAATATCGTTTGTCTCGTTCATGATGAATCCTTTGTGCGGTGGATCTATGCAGTCCCGCTTATCCGCCGCCCACGATGGTGACGATTTCCAGACGGTCGTTGGGCTGCAGAACGGTTTCGGCGTGCCGGCGTTTGGGACACACCGCGCCGTTGATTTCAATGGCGTAGGGTCCCTGCAGGTTCAACTGTTCGGCAAGCTGCCGGACGGTGGTCTGCCGGGGAACTTCGCGGGATGTGTCATTTACGGTAATAATCATGCTTTTATTTTCCCGCCCCTGACATACATATGCATCAGCCGACCTCGCGGGAGCGGAACAGGGCAATGGCAATCAGGAGTGAAGCGATGATGTAAAAGAGTGCGTAGAGACCGGTCTGTCCGACATAGCCCAGGGGGACCGGCGACTGGGTGTAAATCGCGTTGGAGACCATATAAAAATTGATGTTCGGCACGAGGGCCAGGGGGACCCAGGCGAGGTGATCGACGTAGGAGGTTGGATTCTGGGCGACAGGACCGAGCCAGTATGGGAGCATCGAGCCCAGCAGGAAAAACAGGACGCAGACAATCAGGGTGAGAATCTGATTCATCCGGGTGGACGCCGCGAGGGCAATGGCAGCGAGAACCAGACACGCGATGAGGTTCAGAAGCAGCGGCGCAATGAGTTCCGTTTTGATGTTATTTTTGGCGGGATTGAATTGCCAGTGCGGATCGATAAAGAGCATGACCAGGAACGCCAGGGTGATGAACAAAGCTCCCAGGGCAATCGCGGCGGTGGAAAACCGCCAGGAATAAAAGTAATTGCCCAGCAGGCTGATGGTGCAGGCCAGGGCAATAGCGCCGCCGCCGAGGAAAATCGCGACTTTGTCGATTTCATCGCTGGCCCGTTCCAGGACGCCATGCCGGACTATGATGAACAGGCACAGGGAGAGGATGAACTGGGCGAGCAGGACGGCGGCGGTGATGCCGAGAAATTTCCCGAGAATAAAGGTGGGCCGGCTGATGGCTTTGCTCAGAACGGTGAGGGTGGTTTTCCGCTCGATTTCTTCGGTAACGGCATAGCTGGCGGCAAACGCGGCCACGAACAGCCCGGACACTAGCAGGGTGGAAAGCCCCACGTCGATGAGGAGCTTGTCATCGTCGGAAAGCGTCAGCATCGTCAGCATGGGGGCGAAAATGAGGCAAAGGATGGTGGCGGCAATGACGATTCCGTAGATGGGCTGCCGGAGGATCTCCGTAAAGGTGTTGGATACGACCGCCGCTACATTAGTCAGCTTCATGGGATTCTGCTCTCACCGGCCCGCAGGAAAATCCATAACTCTATACATTGCAGGACATTGTGTTTTTGCCGTCAATTTTCCGCCGTTTTTAAGCGGGTTACTATTCCTGGCTTTTCTACGCAGGCTGCGGGATCTATGTTTACAACATCGCGGTATTTTTTCAATGAAAAACCGGGCATAGCGGAAAGTACCCAAGTGAAATCATTCTCCGGCGGCCGGGTGACGCATACTTCACAACGGGGGGGGTTGGAGCGGCTTCGAGGCGGCCAGGGCGATGACGCGGCCCTGATTGCCAACGGCGTTGTAGAAATGATAGACGACGCCGTTATGGAAAATGACGCAGGGTTTGTGGGCGTATTGCTCATCCCAGGGCTCGGAGGGCTCGACGAGATGCGGGCCGTCCCACTTTGTCCAGTGGACCAGGTCATACGAGCAGGCGAAGGTATCAAAGGCTTTGGGTTTCCAGAACGCGCCGAAGTAGAACATGACCCAGAGATTGCCGATGCGGACGACCTGCGGATCGCCGGAGATTCCGCTGCCGGCATCAAGGACGGGATCGACCCCGAAGCGCCTCCAGGTTTTCATGTCGTCGGAAATTGCCATGCCGATGGTTTCATATCCTTTTTTCCGGGTTTTGGCGTTGTAAAACATGACAAACGGAGCGCCGAGGGTTTTTTGATGATCCCAGATGATGTTGCCCTTGTACTGGGTGAGTTTTTCCCAGTACCGCACATCCGGCTGATCGCGGTGGAGAACGGGATGGGGCAGGCGGGTCCATTCGGCGGGTATGGAAGGATCGGCGGTATAGGCGATGCCGATTGCCAGGGGATCGGTTTCGTAGCCCCGCAGCGCGCCGCCAACATAGGACATCCAGTATTTGCCGTCGAAGGGCTGGAGCTGATAGCTGCCGCCCCATTGGGTATCCTGCAGGGCGAGGTGCCCGGCGGCCTGGAGCGCATCCCAGCCTTCCTTTTTGAAGCGGAGAATCCTGCCGAGCGGTTTCCAATGGCAGAAGGTTTCATTTTCACTCTGCGCCAGCCAGGTTTCATAGCCGGTGCCGTCGAAGACGATGTAGGTCATGTACCATTTGCCGCCATGGGAGAAAACGGCGGGGCAATCGACTTTTTTGTTGTTTTCACCTTTGAGGATGATGCCGTATTTATAGGGGGTTTTGACCTGTTCGTAGATTTCCTGCATTTTGGCTGGGGGAACGGCAGTCTGCGGCGCGGGGGCGGGAGTGTATGTTTCGGGAATCGCGGACACCACAGGGGAGGACTTGTTGGATTCCTGCGCGAAAGAGACCGGGAGGATGAAAAACCATACCAAAACCGAAGCAGAGATACAATACATCCGAATTCGCATGGAATTTGCTCCTTTACCGAACTGTTTCAGGCGTTTTGCAAAATTTCGATGAGTTCCTCTTCGGAGAGAGGAACGGGATTTCCCTTCATGCTGCTGGCGTTTCGAGCTTTTGATGCGACGAGGGGGAAATCCGGAGGTTTCACGCCGAATTCCCGCAGGGAAGGGATTTTCAAGGTCTGGCAGAGATGATGAATCCAGGATAAGCCATCGGCGGCAGTTGCGCTGGGGTTTTCGGTCAGAAGGCGGGCGACTTCTTCGTAGCGAGTCAGTGCGGCGGAGGCTGGATTGCTGTGTGACAGGGCCTTGAGATTTGCTTCCATGACCAGGGGAAGCAGTCTGGCGCAGATGACGCCATGCGGGATGGGAAACATGCCGCCCAGAGGTCCGGCCAGCCCGTGCACCGCACCAAGGCCCGCGTTGGCCAGCGCCAGTCCGCCGAAGAGGCTCGCCAGTGACATATCCTCGCGTGCGGCGGTGTTGCTGCCATCTTCATACACCCGCTGGAGAGAGCGGCCGGCACGGATCAGGCCTTCCCGGCAGATGGCATCGGTCATGGGATTGGCTTTCACACACAAGAATGCTTCGAGGAGCTGGGTGAGGGCATCCATGCCGGTGCTGGCGGTGATTGCCGGGGGCAGGGAGTGGGTGAGCAACGGATCGACCATGGCCAGGCGGGGCAAAAGAAACTCGCTTCGCACACTGACCTTCACGCGATGCTCGGGGACACCCAGGACGGCGTTTCGCGTGACTTCCGCGCCGGTGCCGGCGGTGGTGGGAATGGCAATGCACGGCGCGGCGGGGTGCGTGAGAGGTTTGCCGCCGCCTACGATTTCCAGATAGTCTTCCAGTTCGCCGGGATTGGTGAGCATGGCGGCGATGATTTTGGCGGCGTCGAGGACGCTGCCTCCGCCAAAGCCGATGACCAGATCGCAGTTCGCCTGCCGGGCGACCTTGACGCCGGTCTTGACCAGCGAGGTCGTCGGTTCGCCCGGAACAGAAAAGGGGATGCAGGCAAGTTTCTGCGCGGTGAGAAGCCCGGTCAATCTGTCGGCGCGGCTTGCGGTTTTACCGGTGACAAGCAGAGCGAGGCTTCCCCATTTCGCCGCTTCCCCCCCTGCTTCTGAAAAGGCGCCGCTTCCAAAGAGAATTCGATTGGCTGTGGTAAATTCAAACCGCATCGGTGTTTCGTTCCCTGATTTGTTGTTCAGCCCCAGCCCTTATCGTCGGGGAAGAGGTTGCGGTATTTGACGCTCTGGCGG
Source organism: uncultured Pirellulales bacterium (assembly GCA_964582655.1). Taxonomy (GTDB): domain Bacteria; phylum Planctomycetota; class Phycisphaerae; order Sedimentisphaerales; family SM23-30; genus CAZOTP01. The sequence goes on from CAZOTP010000016.1 coordinate 9,866, forward strand.
GGTTCGGCCATCATGTTTTCGACGGCCGTTCGCCAGGTTTTGTAATGGGCCGTTTCCTTGTGCCGCGCGGGGTCCTGCTCCGTCCGATAGACCTCGATCAGGATGAACTTTGACGGGTCATCCTGCTGCTGAATCACATCGAAGCGGGCAATGCCCGGCTCCTTGATGCTTTGTTTTGCATTTTCCAGCGTCGCGGCCTGGAACGCCTTGCTGCATTCCGGCTTCACCCGCACAAAGACCTGCACAATCAGCATGGGAGTATCGCCTCAAAAAACCGTGTTTTTATCTTCACTTCGTTTTCTTCAGTATATCCGTCCCCCGTCCTCCAGGCAAGAATGCAAAACGGGCGCGTCCCTGACGGGGTCATGAACGTACGGACACAACCCCCATGCGATGGAATCCTCAACGGGTTCGGTTCCACCCCCATAAAAAAAAGGCCCTTTCGGGCCTGTGGTATCGGTATGAAACAGCGTATTACGCCGGGATATCCGCCAGCGCCAGATCTTCGTCCGCCAGGCCGGCATCGAGAGCCGGTTTCGCCGGCAGGCAGCTCATCCGAATCTCTTCCTGCAGCAGAATTCCGCAGACTTTTTCCAGAATCGGATTCACCCACTTTTCCGCCGCCTTTCGGAACATCGATTTCAGGGGATAGAGCATTTTCACAGCCGCCCCGAAATGCCAGGCATATTCCACGTGCAACCGGGCGTATTCTTTTTCGAATCCGAAGATCCGGATCAGGTGATCCTGGAAATCGGTGCGGTGATGAATCGCCCGCGAGCCGTCGAGCACATACTCCATTTTCCGCTCGTTCAGATAATGGTCCAGAATGCCGTTCATCAGGCCGTAACTGGAATAGTTATTCAGGTGCGCCGGATCGTGCCGGATCGTCTCCAGCCACACGGCATTGCCCTGAATATAATTTTCCGAATAGCTGACCAGCGTTTCCCCCGAAAAGCACCCGATATATTCCAGCACGCCCGGCGCCTTGCGTCCGGCTTCGGTTCGCTGCTCGAACGTTTCGCGCGTTTCCGGCTTTGCGGCATTTTTGTACCGGCTCACCGCCGCCGCCGCCACCGCCGGGCATTTTTCCACCACTTCTTCATAACTCATGGGCCGGACGGTAAAATTCTTTATCCCCTGCCGCACCATCCAGCGTTTCTTCTTGTCTTTCACGCTTTCGACAGACCAGCTCCCCCGCTTGAGAATGTACCACCAGGACGTTTCCCCCGCCCGGCCGAAATCCGAATCCCACCGCACGAACGGAGCGCCCGACATCCGCTGCGCCTGGCGAGCCGCTTCCTCGGTCACCGGCGGGCAGTGATACGGCAGATACGCCGGCATCATAAACCCGTTGTACCGGTACCAGTCCATCCCGCCCGCCTGAACCACCTGGCATCCTTTCTCCGCCAGAAACCTCGCGTACGCATTGCTCCGGCACGCTTCCCTCTCTACGCCGACTCCTTCCATTTCACCTGAACACAGCGCAAAATCCGCGTTTAGGCTGCTCATGAGTTCTCTCTCTCCAAAGTAACTTTCAAGTAACCTGTCAGATTCGAATTTGTGCCAAAAAAGGAAATGCTTGCGAAGAGGAGCTCTCTCTACCCGTTCACCAGCACCTGTGTACTCCTTGGTAAAAGTCGCCAGTGCATAGAGTCCAACCGGGACTTTGGCAAGTCCGGTTACACACGATTTTCCTGCATCCCGCTTCTCAGACGAAAGCAGAACGCACGGATGCCAGGGCAAGCTTGGGGGGGATGGTTCTCTCTCACTCTCCTCCGAGCCTGATCCATTAAGACAATTATAAAATGTAACCCCCTGCCTGTCAAGCCTTTTTGGACGCGGAGCCCCCTTCCCGCGAAACGCCGCAAGTGACTGTAAATTCGGAAGTTATATGCCGGCCAATCGCCCCTGTGCGGAAAAATCCCAAAATTAATATGTGCTCCCGGGGTCTCGTTGCATTACAATGCCCCGGTCGTATTAAAAACCATAAAAACAAGAAAAAAGGAATTCGCCTGTGAAAACAACACTTCCCGCCGCATTCCTGACTGTCCTTGCCTCCTTCCTGCTGGCCTCGTGCGCCGCCCGGGGGCCTGTCGATGCCTCGGGCAAACCCCGGATCATCAAGCATGGCACCATCGACTGCGACCTGGTCGAAACAGCTCCTGTCGTTTTTCAGGGCAAGCTGTACCGCCTTGAATACGTCCGAAACAATTACTGGAACAACCAGACCGGCGACTCCTACTTCCGCTTCATCGACCTGGCGACGGGGAAACCCACCGAATCGTTCGCCAAGGGGTATCATTTCGGTTGTGCTTACGCTCAGGGCGATACCCTCTATGTTGCCGGAACCAAACAGCCCGATGGCGGACAAGTGGATCTCTTCGCCTCCCAAGACATGAAAACCTGGACCTCCTGGAACGCGTTGGATCTGCCCGGGTACGGCATCTTCAACACCTCCCTCTGCAAAGCCGACGATCGGTATGTTTTGATGTTTGAAATTGGAAAGCCCGAGGAAATCGCCGGGGAACGGTTCACGGCCCTCTTCGCCGAAAGCAAAGATTTGAAAACCTGGAAAGTCCTTTCCCCGGAATGCAATTACGCCAAAGACCGCTACACCGCTCCCCACTGCCTCCGTTACCTCGACGGCTGGTTCTATGATTTTTACCTCGAAGCGTTCTCCAATCCGCGGCGGTTCCACACCTATGTGGTCCGCTCCCGGGACCTCATCCACTGGCAATCCAGCCCGCTCAATCCCGTTCTCGAGCCGTCCCCGGAAGACAAACACATCGCCAATCCCTCGCTGCCGCCGGAACAGCAGCAGCGCATCCGGGACGGCGTGGACGTCAACACCTCGGATATCGACTTTATCGAATACCAGGGCAAACTGGTCATCAACTACTCCTGGGGAACCCAGCGCGGACAGGAATTTGCCGCCGAAGCCTCCTACCACGGCACTCTGGAACAATTCCTCAAAGGCTGGTTTCCAAACTCCCGATAAATCCAAATCCACAGGATTCACAAACCATGGCAAAATTTGAAAAAAGCTGGCAAGCCCGCATCGAGGGGCCGCAGGACGCTCTGGCGATCGACTTTGTCGAATCCATCTCCGTGGACGCCCGGCTCTACAAATACGACATCGCCGGCAGCATCGCCCACGCCCAGATGCTCTCCGAACAGAAACTCATCACCCGCGATGAATTCCAGCAGATTAAACAGGGACTTACCGACATCGCCGAACAGATCGACCAGGGCCGGTTCCACTTCGACAAATCACAGGAAGACATCCACATGGTCCTCGAGGCCGCCCTGATCCAGAGCATCGGCGAACCGGCCAAAAAGCTCCATACCGGACGAAGCCGCAACGATCAGGTCGCCCTGGACATGCGTCTGTGGGCCCGCGACGCCGTCGCCGGTCTGATCGAGCGAATCCTCGATCTCCAGCAGGCGCTCGTCGAGCTGGCCGGCTCGCAGGGCCAGATCGTCATGCCCGGCTACACGCATCTGCAGCGAGCCCAGCCCGTCCTGTCCGGGCATTATATTCTCGCATTTGCGGAAATGCTTCAGCGCGACCGGCATCGCTTCCACGACGCTCTGCAGCGAATCAATGTCTGTCCCCTTGGCGCAGGGGCATTGGCCGGCAGCCGGCTTCCGCTGGACCGCGCCCGGGTCGCCGAGCTGCTGGGCTTTCCCGCGGTCACCCGAAACAGCATGGACTCCGTCTCCGACCGCGACTTCTGCGCGGAAATCATCTCCAACTGCGCCATGGTCGCGATGCACCTTTCCCGGTTCGCCGAAGACTGGATTCTCTACTCCTCTTCCGAGTTCGGTTTTATCCGCATCGCGGACGCCTACACTACAGGCAGCAGCATGATGCCCCAGAAGCGAAATCCCGACATGCTCGAACTGATCCGCGGCAAGTGCGGGGGCATCTACGGCAACCTGATCGCGACTCTCACCATGCTCAAGGCCCAGCCTCTCACGTACAACCGCGATATGCAGGAAGACAAAAAACAGCTTTTCGACGCGACCGACACCGTCGGGGCCTGTCTGGCGATGGCGTCCGCGATTGTCCGCCACACCCGCTTCCTCCCCGAGGCGATTCAGAACAACCTCGACGCGGGATTTCTCGACGCCACCAGCCTGGCCGAATACCTCGTCCAGAAATCCATTCCCTTCCGCCAGGCGCACCAGATTGTGGGCCGGCTCGTCGCCGACTGCGAAAAGCGGAACATCCCCCTGGCGAAACTTTCCCTCGAGGAACTCCGAAGCGCCTGCGAGAAAATCACCCCCGACATTTACGATTACCTGACGGCGGCGAACGTTGCGGCGGCGTACTCGACCACGGGCGCCGGCGGAAAAAAGCAGCTCGACGAGCAGCTTGCATTCTGGAACAAGGAACTCGAACATTCGCGCCTGCGAATATAACCGCGTTGGAAACATCCCATCCTCACTGCGGGCGGATCGCTGTCCGTGCGGATGATTTTTACAAAGGTTTCAACCATGCTGGGCAAAGTTCTGATTTTATCCGCTTCCGCCGGCGCCGGTCATCTCCGCGCCGCGGACGCTCTGGAGAAAGCCGTCAAACTCCACTCTCTCGCCGCCTCCGTCCGGCACATCGACACCCTCGACTATACCAACAAACCCTTCCGTGCCCTCTACCAGAAAGCCTACCTCGAGATGGTCAACAAAATGCCCGAGGTCCTCGGCTGGCTCTACGATTACATGGACACCCCCTGGCAAAAGGAGCGCCGCCGTTTGGCACTGGATAAGCTGAATGCCCGCCGATTCATCAAAATGCTCGACGAGGAACAGCCCGATCTGGTCCTTTGCACCCACTTCCTGCCCGCCGAAATCATCTCCTGGCTCAAAGCCAAACAGCGCCTGACCTGCCGACAGGGCATCGTCGTCACCGACTTTGATGTCCACGCCATGTGGCTGTGCCACCATTACGAACATTATTTCGTTCCCCTTGAGGAAACCCGCGTGCATCTTGTCAACCTGGGAATCCCGCCTGAAAAAATCACCGTCTCCGGCATTCCCATCGATCCGGTCTTCGCCTCCCCGAAAGATCCAAGGCAAATGCGAATCAAGCACGGCCTCGATCCGGACGCCACCACGATTCTGGTTTCCGCCGGAGGCTGGGGCGTCGGTCCGCTTGAACATCTCATCCAGGTTCTTCGGCAGCTTCGGCATCCCGCGCAGATCGTCGCCCTCTGCGGGCGGAATGAAGAGCTCAAAACCCGATTGTCGGAACCCGCTGTTTCCGGTTCCGGATCCGTTCGCGTCATCCCCGTCGGCTACACCACGGAGATGGATGAGTTCATGGCCGCCGCGGATCTGCTCGTCGGGAAACCGGGGGGGCTGACCACCTCCGAAGCCCTCGCCCGCAATCTCGTCATGGTCATCGTTCATCCCATCCGGGGTCAGGAAGAACGGAACTCCGACCACCTCCTCGAAGAAGGCGCCGCCCTGCGCTGCAACAATCTTCCCACCCTGGCGTGGAAAATCGATCAGCTCCTCGACGATCCGCAGCGGCTGTCTCAAATGCGTGCCGCGATCCATCGCCTGGCCAAACCTCACGCCGCCCAGACTATTCTTCAAACCGTGCTTTCTCTGTAATCCCCTGATTCCTCCGACGCGGGGATACATTTTCCCGCTGTGAAATTCCATGCGGCATGCGATTCTCACGCCACCGCTCCGCTCCTGCAATCTCCGGCCGGGGAAAAGATTCATGGTCCCGCGGGATGCCGCTTACTCCTCGCTTGTTTTGTCTCTGGTTTATCGTATAATCCAAGGCGGTATGAAATCGAATCCGCAAAACATCCCGCCGGCAGGGCCTGTGCACCGGATCGGCGCTATACGATTTTTCAACACCCGGCCGCTGGTCTATTCGCTGGACGAGAATCCCGCGGTGCGGGTGGAGTACGATATTCCCTCCGCGCTGGCGGAGGGGATGGACGCCGGACGGTACGATGTTTCTCTGACGCCGAGCATCGACTATCAGGCGCCCCACCGGCAGTGGGTGATGGTTCCGGCGGGCGGAATCTGCTCGTGGGGAGCGGTTTTGACGGTGCGGATTTTTTCACGGGAACCGCTTGACCGGATGGTTCGGATTGCCGGCGACCGGGATTCCCATACATCAATCGCGCTGGCGCGGATTTTGTGGAAGCTGCGGTATGGGCGAGAGCTGGACATGGTCCCTCTGGAGGGGGCGATATCCTCGGCGCCGGCGGTGCTTCTGATCGGGGACAAGGTGATCAGCCAGCTCCCACGGTGGGAGCATCAACTGGATCTGGGCGCGGCATGGACGGAGGCGACGGGGCTTCCGTTTGTGTGGGCGTTCTGGTCCATGCCGGAGGATCGGGCGGCGCGGCCTCTGTATGATATTCTGCACGGGGCCCGGCTGGCGGGAGAGCGGAACCTGCCGCAGATTATCCGGCGGCATGCGGAGGCGCATGGATTTCCCGAAGACGTGGCGAAGCGGTATTTCCAGGAGAATATCCATTTTGAATTGACGGGGGCGCATCTGCAGGGTCTGGCCGCCTTTTATCAATTGGCGCATGAGATGGGGATTACCTGCGCGAACCGGCCCCTCCGGGCGGCGGGTGCGGCGGCGGAACGGGCGGCGATATGATCCTGCCGGAAGCGATGCCGAGGCTTGCGAAAATCTCCGGCGAGGAGGCGCTGGAGCTGTACCGGCGATCCTCGATTCATGATTTGGCGAAGCGGGCGGATGAAATCACGCAAAATATCCATCCGGGGAATGCGCGAACCTATGTGATCGAGCGGAACATCAACTACACAAATATCTGCGTGACGCGGTGCCGGTTTTGCGCATTCAGCCGAACTCCGAAAGACTCCGGGGGATATGTCCTGGACCGGGATGCGCTCTTTGAAAAAATCCGGGAGCTGACAGAGATCGGAGGGACGCAGATTCTGCTGCAGGGGGGGATGAATCCCTCGCTGGGACCGGAATGGTACGAAGAATTATTGCGGAGCATCAAGGAGCGGTTTCCATCCCTGCACATTCACGCGTTTTCGCCTGCGGAGCTTTGGTACATTCATACCCGATTCGGGATTTCGCCGGCGGAACTGCTGGAGCGGCTGATGCACGCCGGGCTGGGAAGCCTGCCGGGCGGCGGGGCGGAGATTCTGGCCGACCGGGTTCGGAAGCGGATTGCGCCGGCGAAGTGTTCGGCGGGAGAATGGGCGGAGGTCTGCCGGCAGGCGCATGCCGCGGGGCTGTGCACGACGGCGACGATGATGTTCGGGCATGTGGAATCGGATGAAGAACGGATCGCGCATCTGGGGGTGATTCGGGACCTTCAGGAGGAGGCGATGGCGCGGCGGAGGAAAAATCCGCGCGGAGGGTATATCACGGCGTTCACATGCTGGCCGTTTCAGCCGGGGAATACGCTGCTGGCAAACGAAGCGGAGGCAAACGATTCCGGATCGAATCCCGTGCTGCGGATGGCGGGGGCATACGACGTGTTGAAGCTGACGGCGCTGGCGCGGATTTTTCTTGCGAATGTTCCGAACCTCCAGACCTCATGGGTGACGCAGGGGCCGGCGGCGGCGCAACTATGCCTGCGGGCGGGATGCAACGACATGGGATCGCTGATGATGGAGGAAAACGTGGTGTCGGCGGCGGGGACTTCTTACCGATTGCATCTGGAGGCCCTGCGGGAGCTGATTCGGCAGGCGGGATTCACGCCGGTTCAGAGAGATTTTTACTATAATCCGGTGCCGGAATCACGGAAGACGCCAATGTCATTCCGGGAGGATTTATAGCGGCAAATCTTTTTTGACCTGAATCGGGAAGCTCTTCGAGCCTCTCAGGACGTATTCCAGGGGGACCGAGTTCTGGAGGAGCTGTTTCAGGCCGGAGGTTTGGCGGGGCCGGGTGGAGTCGTTGAGAATTAGAGCGCGGCTCGGGGGGAGTTCCCAGAAGGGTTCCTTTTCGATGGCCAGTCCGCCGGTGTCTCTCAAAATCATGGTGATGTAGAGCTGATTCCGGACGACGGAGAGGCGCTCCTGAAGGATGCGCTGCACATCCTCGATGGAGTAGGCGCGGAAGCGGTGGGGCTGGGTCTGGCTCTGTTCGCGGAGATAGACGCTCTGGCCTCCGACCTGGATGGAATAGGGGCCGTCGGGGAGATCGGCGGGCAGGGTCAGCGTGAGATCCTGGAAAAAGGCGGGATTCCGCAGGGTTTCAAGCTCCAGGGTGACCTTCACCGTTTCGCCCGGCCGGTAGGTTTCCCGTTCGATTCGGGAGGAGCGGATCACGCAGGCGCGGTCTTCATCGCGGATGGTCGCTTTCATGCGGATGTGTTTGAGAGCGACTTCGTTCCAGGGATTGTTCAGAATCAGCGATATCGGATCGAGCGTTTCCTGGAGGAGATCGCCGAATTCGACGGCGGTGGTGCGGTTGGCGAAGCGGAGAGGTTCAATCCCGTCGAATTCCATCTCGAAGCTGTAATCGATGGTATGGAAGCGGGGCAGTTCGCTGCGGTACATCAGGGCGTTGAGGATGACAATGGAGGAGAGGAATCCGTCCATGAGTTCATCCCTGGCGATTTCCACGGAGAAATTCTGTCGGTCACCGGCATAGGGCCAATCCACTTCAAGGGTTATGGGAATCATCGGCGGGGAATCGCCCAGCCGGCCATAGACGCCGGAAAGCTCATCGGCGCGGAGGGCGCCGACCCGCTGGAGAGGCTGGCCGAGTTTGAAGGAGGTGTTCATGCGGCTGACAAAGGTATGGATGTATCCGGTGGCAAGCGGCCAGAGGGCTTTTCCCATGCCGTTCCAGGCGTGGCCGAAGCCATAGACATCCTGACCGATGACCTCGGTGACGGTGCCCAGGATGGCGCCGTTCATATCGCCCAGGATGAGCGGAATGGTCATGGTGGAACCGGGCTCCAGCCGCACGGATTCCGAAGTGGGCGGAACAGGCAGGGTTTCGGGCGCCGCGGCGGCCAGGGTGATGATTCCGGGGCCGACGGAGCCTTCCGCGAGATTCATTTTCTGGAGGACCTGATCGCGAAACCCGCTCAAAACCAGTGCCGTGGGGAGAGCGGAGGTTCCCAGGGCATCGGGAGTTTCTCTCCATAAGCCGGCCTGCCTGGCAAGGTCCCTGCGCAGGGGGGGCGTGAGAAGTTCCGCCCGGAACAGGTTTTCGTACAAGCCTCGATCGAGCCTGCCGTTTCGTGCGGCGGCGGATGAGTTGGCGGTGTCAGGCCCCCGTGCATCGCGGACAGCCAGCATTTCGCGGATGGGGGTGACGCCGTAGAGAGGCTCCTCGCTGAGAGGCCAGCCGAACGCCATGGCGCCGGCGAGACGGTTGTTGAAATAAACCGGAGAGCCGCTGACCCCCTGGACCATCTTGGAGAGCTGGAATCGGTCATCGAGGCACTTGACGAGGATGGCGTCATGTTTGAGCCCGCTTCGGTCCTGTCCAAAATCGCGCATGACGGAAATGATTTCAACGTCGAATTTTTCGATGGTGGTGTCGTGGAATACGGTCAGTCCATAGCCTTTCATGCCCCGCTGCAGCTCGGTGATGTCAATATGACGGGCGGGGTCAAAAGCGGAGGTAGGGCTTTGTGCCCGCAGGGCGGTGCACAGCAGGAGGGTTTCCAGGATCAAGAGCAGGTTTAATCGCATTGTTCTCTCATTTCTCATGTTGGTGTGCATCGCAGGGTCCGAAAACCGCCGGAGCCCGCGATCAAACCCCAGTACAATAAAGAATTCGGGGTGCAAGAACAACCCTTTTCCGCCCCGGCGGGGGAATTGGATCGGATTTCAGGGAACATTCGGGAAAACCCTTAAGTGAACCGGCCCACAGGCCGATGAGTATAACAGAAACGCATCTTGACGAACGGACCCGATCGCGGTAGAATATTCGTGTTGCTTGCAATGCCTTGTTAGACAACTATTTACAGAACAGGCCTTCGGCGAAAATGGCTTTGGATCGCTGATCAAGCCCTTTTCGCCCTCGACCTGGCGGTTCACGGTTTTGAATATGAATCAGACGAATTTTTCTCTGGAAGACTGCCAGAAAACAATCGGGTATCAATTTGTCAATCCGCATCTGTTGGAAACGGCGCTGACGCATTCCTCCGTGGCGGCGAACCGGGGGGTCAGCAATGAGAGGCTCGAATTCCTGGGCGATGCGATTCTGGGGATGGTTGTCTGTCATGAACTGTTTGAACGGTTTCCGCACTACCTCGAGGGGGAACTGACGAAAATCAAGAGCATGATTGTATCGCGCCGGACTTGCGCCCGGATTGCGCAGGACCTGCACATGCAGGAATTTCTGCGCATCGGCAAGGGGATGTTCACCCAGGCGAAACTGCCTCTTTCGTGCCTGGCGGCGGTGTATGAGTCGCTGATCGGGGCCATATTTGTGGATGGCGGCATGGAGCCGGCGAAGGATTTCATTCTTCGCACGATGAGCCCCCTGCTGGATCAGGCGGATGCGGACAAACACCAGGAGAATTACAAATCCATTCTGCAGCAGCACGCCCAGCGGGTGATGGAGACGACGCCCTATTATGAGCTTCTGGATGAGAAGGGACCCGACCACAGCAAATGCTTCGAGATCGCGGTGGTCATCGGAACGCAGCGGTTTCCCGGCGCCTGGGGCCCCAGCAAGAAGGAAGCCGAGCAGCTTGCGGCGCTGAAGGCACTGCAGAAACTGGAAATTTTGCCGGAAGAAAGTCCGCCGGCTTCGCTGCCCGCGGAATGATTCCGGTCAAAACGTTTTGGCGATTGTCTGGGCCAGCTCGATGGCCTGCTGAAGCTTTTGCTGCGCCGTCTGGGGGCCTCCGGCGAGAGTGGGTTCCACGATGACCGAATGAAACCGCGTGAAGCCGATGAATCCGAGAATGTATTCCATGTATTGTTTCTGGAAATCCGATGAAGCGGCCTGCGGGGAGGAATAGTCTCCGCCCCGGGCGTAACAGAGACAGGCGGGCTTGCCGGCAACCAGGCCCTTGTAGCCTTCTGTCGGGGAAAAGCGGAAGGTGTACCCGGGCTGCACGAGGATGTCGAGGTATTGTTTGAGCCGATAGGGGATTCCGAAGTTCCACATGGGGACGGCGAAGACATATTTATCCGCGGCGGTGAATTCCGCGATGCATCCTTCGACCGCTTTCCAGGCGTTTTTTTCTTCCGCCGAGGGCGATTGGCCATGCAGAATGGAATACTTGGCCTGGACGGCGAGGCCGTCAAAGGCAATCAGGTTCATTTCGAATACATTCCGGGTAACGATCCGATCCTCCGGATGAATCTTCCGGTAGGCGTCCACGAAGGCGTTGGCGGTGCGAATGGAATACGAACGCTCGATTCGCGGCGAGGCCTGAAGATATAGCAATGTGCTCATGGCCGGCTCACTTTTTTTCATCGGGGGTTTTGGCTTCCGGTTTTGCCTCCATGGCGGCTTTGAGTTTGACGTCTTTTTCGGCGTCGGGAAGTTTTTCCCAGGCGGGCTTGCAGGCCGGACAGCAGAAGCCGATTTTCTGCCCCTTGTACATGGCGCACTGGTTTTCGGGGAGTTTCGCCGGGACGCTGCCGCCCATGATCGGGCAGCGGGCGTTGACGGCGGGAATCATCTGCATCTGATCCTTGATGCGGACCTGGACCTTGGCAAGCAGCTCTTTGGCCTTGGCCAGTTCCGCTTTGGCGGCGGCCTTGTTGTCGGCGTCCACATTTTTTTCAGCGGCATTCATGGCGGCAAGAGCGGCGTCAATGTCAGCGGAGTTGCTCTGGCAGGTTTGCCCGCATTGTTTCATGCATTCCTGCATCTTCATGGGACAGCAGGCGGGCTTGTCCGTCATTTTCTCCTTCATGGCGGACATCTCCTGAGCGGCTTTTTCCATTTCCTTCTGCTGGGCGCTCGTCTGGCGGAGGAAGCCAAACGCCAGGGCGGCGATAATCAGAAATCCGCAGGTGAGTTTGATATTCCGGTTCATCGTTCGTTCCTTTCCAAAATCGTTTGCAGAGACAATCTCTTCTTTCTGTCCATTTCAATCCAGGCCTGTATTTTTCATCCTCTTTGTAAAGAACTATAGGTCGCATCAAAAGATAAAGTCAAATCAGAGGAGAATGGTTTCGACGGAAAGTTGGGTGTAAACAGGGAGAAGATTGGAAAGACGTATATAACAGCTTACATAATAAAGGATTATACCGAACCGTGCGGCGAGAAAGCGATTTTAAAGCGTTAGCGGAGTTCGTAAAGGCCCTGGCCGATGCTGCGGAGTTTTCCCTGCCGGGCCAGTTCGTCCCAGACTTCGCGGGGGAATTCCATGGGCGGGGTGATGGCGCAGACGCCTTTGGCGCCGCCGGAGAGGGGGCCTTTGCCCAGGCGGGAATCATCGTCGAGGGCGGTGAGTTTCAGGCGTTTTTTGAAGGCTTTGAGGGCTTTGCGGAGGGTCTCCGGATCGATGGGCGCCGGCTGGTTTGCGGGGTCAGACATAAAAGCTCCTTTGGCCAAATGGGGCCTGCGGGGTATCTGCTGTTTAAGGATTCTTCTCTATATCCGGGAGTATAGCATCACGAGGAGGCCGGCGATAAGGAAAAAAATGAGAATCCAGATGAGGGCTTTGACCAGGCGGGTTTTCGGGGGCGTATAGGAGATTTCGCAGGGTGGGTGAAGTCCTGCGCTTCGCCCTGGAAGTGCACGCCGCAGTGCGGGCATTGGGCGCTGGAAGCGGGGATGCGCTCGCCGCAACGGGCGCATTTGACCTGAGCGTCATTCGGATTCGTTTTGAATTTGTCGAATGGGATCGGCGTATCGTTTTCCATATTTATTATGCGATTGTTCGGATTCCAGCGATTGTTACCAGTTTCTATTTATACTCCGGAATCATGACGATTTCCAGTGCTGATTCCTATTTTTTCCCAACATATGAATATGGATAAATCCATAAAAAATTAG
>CAZOTP010000017.1:0-22569 GCA_964582655.1 uncultured Pirellulales bacterium
AAAGACACTGACACCCTAGAATTGGAAGTCCCATGGAACTGGAACATGAATCAGTCGGGCAATTGCGGGAGCGGATCCTCCGCGGCGAAGTCAAAAGCGCCGAAGTGACCGAACAGGTGTTTTCCCGAATCGACAAGCGCGATCCACTCATCGGGGCGTATCTGAGCACCTTCCGCCAGCAGGCCCTGGAAAAAGCGGCCGAGGTGGACCGCAAAATAAAAGCCGGCGATCGGGTGGGCCTGCTTGCCGGGGTGCCCGTCGCCATCAAGGACAACCTGTGCACCGCTTTCGGAGCCACCACCTGCGCCTCGAAAATGCTCGAGAATTTCCATGCGCCCTACAACGCGCATGTGGTCGAACGGCTCGAAGCCGCGGATGCCGTCATCGTGGGCAAGTGCAACATGGATGAATTCGCGATGGGAAGCAGCACGGAAAATTCCGGGCTGAAAAAAACCGTCAATCCCTGGGATCACACGCGGGTCCCCGGAGGCAGCAGCGGCGGATCGGCCGCGGCGCTGGCGGCGGGCATGTGTTTTGCCTCCCTGGGCAGCGATACGGGCGGTTCGATTCGCCTGCCCGCTGGTTTTTGCGGACTGGCAGGCCTTAAACCGACCTATGGCCGCGTGAGCCGATTCGGCCTGGTCGCCTATGGAAGCAGCCTCGATCAGATCGGGCCATTCGGAAGGACCGTAGAAGATTGTGCGAGGATGCTCCAGGCGATTGCCGGCCATGATCCGCGCGACAGCTCCAGCGTCTCCGAAAATCAGGCGCCCGTCCCCAATTATGGGGCGGATCTGGACACCCCTCTGGATGATCTGAAAATCGGCGTGCCGAAAGAGTTTTTCGATGTCGAAGGCCTGCGCTCGGACGTTCGTCAGGCGGTTCAGGATGCGCTGGTGATATATCAAACATGCGGCGCCAGGCTCATCGAAGTGAGCCTGCCCCACATGAAATACGCGATTGCGGCGTATTACCTGATTGCCACCGCGGAAGCCTCGAGCAATCTGGCGCGCTATGACGGCGTGCATTATGGCCATCGAACGGCCAATCCCAAAGACTATATCGACCTGTACTGCTCCTCACGGAAAGAAGGCTTTGGCCAGGAAGTCAAACGCCGCATCATGCTGGGTACCTACGCCCTCAGTGCGGGCTATTACGACGCCTACTATCTCAAGGCGCTCAAGGTGCGGAACCTGATTCGGCAGGATTTCGAAAATGCGTTTACCCGGACCGACTGCCTCATGTGCCCGACCGCGCCGGAGCCGGCGTTTCGTATCGGCGAAAAAACCGAAGACCCCCTCACCATGTACCTCTCCGACATCTATACCATCGCCGTCAACCTCGCCGGCATTCCCGCCATCAGCATTCCCTGCGGCTTCTCGAATGAAAACCTGCCCGTCGGCCTGCAAATCCTCACCCCCGCCTTCACCGAAGATAAACTCCTCCGCATCGCAAGAATGTATGAATCCGCAACCGATTGGCATACTAGACACCCGAAACTCTAATTTTTCGCCATAAAATCATGAAAACACTGGAACGGAAAAGTTTGCTCGCGGTGAATCTGGGACTGACGGCCAATGTCGTCCTGGCGGGCATCAAGACCGCCATCGGGATTATCGGGCACAGCCCGGCCCTGTTGGCCGATGGAATCAATTCCACCTCCGATGTGGCCTATTACATCGCCGTCCGGGTGTTCCTTGGCCTGGCGCACAAACCGGCCGATGACGAGCACCCCTACGGTCACCGGCAAATGGAAAGCATCGCCTCGCTGGTCGTCGGGGCGTTTGTTCTGACCACGGCCGTCGCGATTTTCTGGGACGCCATTAATAAAGTCTATGATTTGTGGAAAGGTCAGGGCGATTTCCAGGGGGCTTCCTGGTGGGCTTTGGTGGTAGCCGTATTTACTGTTGTGGTAAAAATTCTGTTAACTCTAATCACAAAAAAGCTCGGCCGACAGACGGGAAATCCCGCCGTCTTGGCGCTGGCGTACGATCATCGAAATGATATCTTCGCTGCCTCGGCGGCCTGTCTTGGGATTTTCCTGGGACGGCGGGGATACCTCTGGGTCGATCCGATGGCCGGTGCGATGGTGGCGATGGTGATCCTGCGGACCGGCGTTGAAATCATCCGCGAATCGTCCAGCGATCTGATGGACACCGTCCCCAGCCGTCAAATCCGCGAGCAGATCGTGCAGCAGCTCTCCGGAATCCCAGGAATCCGTCAGATCGAGGAAACCCAGGCCCACCGCTTCGGCCCCTACCTGGTGCTCAATATCACCATCGGCATCGACGGCTCGCTCAGCCTGGCCGAAGGAGACCGCATCGCCACGCAGGCCGAGCAAACTTTAATACGGGACATGGATCTCGTGCAGCGGGTTCATGTGCACTATCACCCCGCCAAACCCTTGAAACAAAAGATCGATTCCTGAACGTACGGAACTTTGCAAGAGATTACACGATGGAAGTGAAACTGATTGTCGGCATGGAAATTCACGTGCAGCTGGCGACCCAAACCAAGCTCTTCTGCGGATGCAAACTGGGATTTAATGATCCGCCGAACACCAACGTCTGTCCGGTCTGCCTGGGATTGCCCGGCGTGCTGCCCGTCATGAACCGAAAAGCCTATGAATATGCCGTTCGGACGGCTCTGGCGCTGAATTGCGAAATCGCCCGTTTCACCAAGTGGGACCGGAAAAGCTACTATTACCCCGATCTGCCGAAAAATTATCAGATCAGCCAGTACGACCTGCCCATGAGCCGTAATGGATTTCTCGAAATCCCGCTGGAAAACGGTCAGATTAAAAAAATACGGATTCTCCGGGCGCATCTGGAAGAAGACGCCGGCAAAAACATGCACGAAGGGCTGGATCACTCCCGCGTGGACCTCAACCGCACCGGCACGCCGCTGCTGGAAATCGTCACCGAGCCGGATCTGGCCAGCGCCGCCGAATGCCGAATCCTGGCCATGGAGCTCCAGAAGCTGGTCCAGTTCCTGGGCGTCTCGCATGCCAATATGCAGATGGGCCACATGCGGTTCGAGCCGAACATCAATCTGCACATCACCGACAACGGAACGGTCTATAAAACCCCGATCTGCGAAATTAAAAATCTCAACAGCTTCCGGTCCGTCGAACGGGCGGTCGCCTACGAAGAGTGGCGCCAGCTCGAAGAATGGAAGAAAAATCCTTCCTTCACCCGCGAAAACTTCGGCAAGCAGAACCGGGGCTGGGACGATGAATCCGGACAAACCGTTTTCCAGCGGGAAAAAGAAGAAGCTCACGAGTACCGCTACTTTCCCGAACCGGACCTGGTCCCCGTCGAAATCGATGATGCCTGGCTGGAGCAGATTCAAGCGGATATGTGCGAGCTTCCCCAGACGATGAAACAGCGGTTCATCCGCGACTATGGCCTAAGCGAATACGACGCTGAGGTCCTCACCGCTGCACGCGCGACCGCGGTATTCTTCGATGAAGCCGTCCGCGCCGGCGGGTCCGCCAAACGGATCGCCAATCTCGTCACCCAAACCGGCCTGAAGACGGCCAACGAAAAAGGCTGTTCCGTCGATCAGCTGGGCGTAAGTTCCGATCAACTGGCCCGCCTGGCGAAAATGACGGATGAAGGAAAAATCAACGCGACGGCCGCCGTAACCATTTTTCAGACGATCATCGCCGAAGGCGGCGAACCCGAACAGATTGCCCAGGTCAAAAACCTCCTCCAGCAGTCCGATGCCGGCGCGCTGGCGGCAATTCTCGAGGAAGTCCTTGCCGCCAATCCCCAGGCGGTCGAGGAAGTCAAATCCGCAGGCAAAAAAAGCCAGAAAGCCCGCGGCTTCCTCCTGGGACAGGTCATGCAGAAATCCAGAGGCAAAGCCAACCCCCAGATCGTCGGCCAGCTTCTGGAGGAAAAGCTCAAATGAATCAAACAGACGGATGAGCCGCAGAGCCTTTTCATTCAAAAGTTGCGGCAACAGGGCATGAAAAGTGGCAATTTGGACTGCGGTATTAATCCCAAAAAACCGTTGTATCGGCAAGTTAAAATCGTCCGGCAATTTGCACGGTGAAGGTCCTGATTCGGGCCGAAAACATCCATTCCGGCCTCGCACCCCGAAGCAGTACACCGATACAGTTGTCTATTAATTTTGGAGAAAATGTATGACTGCCCAGCTGGTTTCGTCGATTGGCGTTTGCTGGCATCCGTTTCTGACGCTTGGACTGGTTTTGTTCGCTGAGGCCGCCCTATCTGGCTCGACCGATGCGGCGGTCGTTCCCATTCGCGCTGTTGCCGCGGAGAAAGACGGCGTCGTCAGGATCGAATATCGCTCCGGCGAGACGCTGGTTGGGCGTTCGACCGAATCCGCCCCGGCGGGCGTCGAAGTGCGGTTTCCAGGCGGTCAGGCCGAACCGGTGCGATTTTGCAATATATCCGAAAAGGACGGCGTTATCGAACTGGGTCCCGTGAAGGCGGGCGCCTTGACCCTCCGGTGGCGCATAGCGCAGAAAAATCCATCGCTGGTGGAACGTACGTTGGAAGTAACCGCCGGCGAGCCGCAAAAAATTTCATTCACGTTTCCGTTCGATCCGGCCATCGACGGAACCTATGAGTCGTTTTCCGGGGAGGAAAACTCTTGCATCGTTTACAACACGCTCGGCGGCAAACCCTATCACCCGGACATCCGGGGACAAACGTTTCCCGTAGCCATGCTGCGCGCGGAAGATCGCGTATTCGGCTTGATCGCCGATGGGCCCGGCCTGTGGGAGAACCGCTGCCAGATTCTCCTGGATCCGGAAAAACGGCGATTGGCCATCTATCCCGGCGATGGCGGCGACCCCTATTCTCTCGGCGAACGCAATCTGAACTACAGGATGGACGGGTGGCAGTCCCTCGAGGCCGGCGAAACCAAACAATTCACGACATGGGTATTTGCCAGTCCGGCCCGGTCGCATTACGATGCCCAGCTTGCCGCTCATCTGGCTTTGGCCAATGGAAAAGGGTGGAACACCTCCGCCGTGGATGCCGTCCTGCGCAATACCTCCTTATTTTTACTGCGGCGCAATTTTCTCCGCCCCCCGCAGGACGGCCGCTACATCTTCCATTCCGGCATCGGGTACGGGTGGATCCAGTGGGTGTCGGACGGCTTTTACGCGGCTCTGGGCCTCGACGATCCGGAAAAAACCCTCGAAGCCTATCGCAGCGTGTACCTCGGCCGCATCACCTATGAAGACAATGCCCAGTATTATCTCATTTGGTCCGCGCTGATAAAACGCACGGGGGGGGTGGGTAATGAAGAGCTGGTGCGCAAGGCGTACGACTTCATCCATGACAATGAAAAGGATGGCTATTTCGTGCATCCTCCCACGCCCGAGGGAACGTTCAAGACCTACCACGATTTGATTCCCTATGCCGACGACGACACGCCGGCCTCGAATCAGGGATTCCATTGCGGTGCGTTGATGGCTGCCAGGGAACTGGGTTTGCCTGTCCCAGAAGCCGACATCGAACGAGCCATCGCGGCCTATCAAAACATGTTCAATACAAAGCGAGGCTTCATGCCCGCCAGCCGCCTGAAACAGGACGTTCTTTCACAGGATTCGCTGTACGGCGCCACGCTGACGTTTGCCGTCTTCGGCAGAAAGATTCTCACGGATGAACAGGTCCTCTCGCATTACCGGGCCTCCGAAAAGGTCAAAACACCCTATGGCCTGCGCGTTTTTTCCCAGCCCGACGGATCGCTTCTGCCGGACAACAGCGGCGATTATCAATTCGGCGGTTCCTGGTTTCTCAACGATGCCGCGAACTATCTGCTCGCCGGAGTGCATGGGCTTCCGGCCGCGGAAGTGGACGCCAGGCTCATCGAACGCATTCGCGTGGAGTTCCGGTATGTGCCGGCATTCAATGAAGATATCAACACCGTCACGGGTAAGCCGAGCGGCCACATTCTCTATTCGTGGAATTCCGGCTATGGGTGGCTGCGAAAAGAAATCCGCCGCCGTCTGGGACAGACAGGCCCTGATCCGGTTTGCACGGCCATTGATGCACAACTCGGCGTCGTCCATGACAACGGGGCCCTGCGGCTGGATCCGGAAAAGATCGAAGGTTCCGAATCTATGCGGTTTTAACCTGCATGACGCCCCGTGTTTTTGGGCCGGTCAGGATAGCCGCGCCCAAAAAAAGAGGGGGAGAAATGGGGGTTAACTGCATCCGAGGGAGGCGCCGCAGTTGAAGCATTTGTAGCAGTTCCCGTTCCGGACGGTGATGGAGCCGCAGTGGTCGCACACCGGGGCGTCGGACTGGAAATGCGAGAACTGCTGATTGAAGGCGGTCATCGTCTGTGCGCGGTCGCCCACGGTGACATTTTCGGGCTTGTTGACTTTTTCGATAATGTCTTCGATTCGGTTTTTAATCTGGCCAAGCTTGAGTTTGGGGTTGATCTCGGGCAATTGCGCGGGTCTCGAAGGAAGAGAGTCTTTGCTGGCGGCATTTTTGCCTTCGCCCCGCTTGGGAGCATTCGCCTCGCGGTAGCCGGGCAAAAACGTGATTCCCAGCCACCGGGAAATGTAATCGATCAGGCTTTTGGCGAAGGGAATATCGCGGTTGCTGGTCATGCCCGCCGGTTCAAACCGGGAATGGCTGAATTTCTCGACGAGGGAGCTCAGCGGAACGCCGTATTGCAGCGCCAGGGAAACGCAGGTGCCGAACGCGTCCATCAATCCGCCGACGGTGCTGCCTTCCTTTGCCATCGTGATGAAAAGCTCGCCGGGCTGCCCGTCTTCATAAAGGCCCACAGTAAGATACCCTTCATGTCCGGCGACGTCGAATTTGTGCGTGATGCTGTAGCGCGTCTGGGGAAGACGAATGCGCTGGGGTCTTCGTTCGAGGATGTTGTGGGTGTCCGATTTGAATTCGGGGACTTCGGATTTCTGAGCCTCTGGTTTTGGCTCCGATTTCTGCTGGGATTTTTTGGTGGAAACGGGCTGCGAACGTTTGGACCCGTCCCGGTAAATCGCCAGGGCCTTGAGCCCCAGCTCCCATCCGGTCATATAAGCCTGGAAAATGTCCTCGACGGTGGATTCATTCGGCATGTTGACGGTTTTGCTGATGGCGCCGCTGATAAAGGGCTGAACGGCGGCCATCATGCGAATATGGCCGAGGTAATGGATGGACCGCTGTCCCCGCGCGGGCTTAAAGGCGCAATCGAAAACCGGCAGATGTTCAGGCTTGAGCAGCAGCGAGGTTTCAATGGTGTCGTCCTGTTCGATCTGGGAAATCATTTCGGTGATTTGTTTTTTGGAATAACCGAGTTTTTCCAGGGCCATGGAAACGGTTTGATTGACAATCTTGAGCATTCCGCCGCCGGCGAGAAGTTTGTATTTCACCAGGGCGATGTCCGGCTCGATGCCGGTCGTGTCGCAGTCCATCATGAAGCCGATGGTGCCGGTGGGCGCCAGGACGGAGACCTGCGCATTGCGGAATCCATGCTGTTTCCCGAGTGCCAAAGCCTGATTCCACGATTCCCGTGCGGCGTTCAGAAGCGATTCGGGACAGTGGTCGGCGCTGATTTTTTGCACGGCCAGGCGGTGCATGTCGATGACGCGGAGCATGGCGTCGCGGTTTTCAGGGAAATAGCGGAAGGTCCCCAGGGCCTGGGCCAGTTCGGCGCTGACCGCATAGGCCGAACCGGTCATGATCGCCGTGACGGCGCCGGCGATGGCGCGGCCCGCATCGCTGTCGTACGGAAGCCCCAGCGACA
This sequence comes from uncultured Pirellulales bacterium, assembly GCA_964582655.1. Classification (GTDB taxonomy): domain Bacteria; phylum Planctomycetota; class Phycisphaerae; order Sedimentisphaerales; family SM23-30; genus CAZOTP01. The sequence continues at coordinate 7,747 of CAZOTP010000017.1, forward strand.
TCAGCAGAGCGCCGAGGTTGGCATAGCCCAGTCCCAGCGGACGGAAGTCATGGGAATTCTGCGTAATCTCCGCGGTGGGGTAGCTGCCGTGATCGACGAGCAGTTCCTGCGCGATAATCATGATGCGGACGGCCTTCTGAAACGATTCCACATTGAAGGAGCCGTCCTCGTTCCGGAATTTCATGAGGTTCAGGCTGGACAGATTGCACGCGGAGTTGTCGAGGAACATGTACTCGCTGCACGGATTGCTGGCGTTGATTCGTCCGCTGTTGGGGCAGGTATGCCAGCGATTGATGATGCTGTCATACTGAAGTCCCGGATCACCGCAGATGTGGGTTCCTTCGGCGATGAGGTTCATCAGTTCGCAGGCCTGATAGGTATCGACGATTTCGCCTGTGGTGACGGCGCGGGTGTGGAAGGCGGTTTTGTCTTTGACGGCCTGCATGAATTCATCGGTTACGCGGACGGAGAGGTTGGCGTTCTGGAACATGACGCTGCTGTAGGCCTGTCCGTTGTAGGAGCCGTCGTAGCCCTGTTCGATGAGGGCCCAGGCTTTTTTCTCCTCCTCGGTTTTGCAGGTGATGAATTCCCGAATGTCAGGGTGATGAATCTTGAGCGACTGCATTTTGGCGGCGCGCCGCGTTTTTCCGCCGCTTTTCACGACCGCGGCAATCTGGTCATAAACGCGCATGAAGGAAAGCGGCCCGGAGGGTTTCCCGCCCCCGGAAAGTTTTTCCTTGCTGCTTCGCAGGGTGGACATGTCGGTGCCGGTGCCGCTGCCGTGCTTGAAGAGCATCGCTTCGCTGGCCGCCAGCGACATAATCGATTCCATGTTGTCTTCGACTTTCTGGATGAAACAGGCCGAGGCCTGCGGATATTCGTAGGTGTTCTGGCAGGGAACCACCGCTTGCGTTTGCGAATCCCATCGGTGATTGTGTTTGCTCCCTTCGATGCCCGCCTGATGGTACAGTCCGACGTTAAACCAGACCGGGGAATTGAAGGAGGCATACTGATTCAGGCAAAGCCAGGCGAGTTCCTCGTAAAACAGATCGGCCTGCTTCGAATCGGCGGCCAGGCCGTCTTCCAGGGCCCAGTCGGCAATGGTTCGGGCGACACGGTGAACCAGTTGGCGGAAAGAGTGTTCCCGCTGCGGGGTTCCCACTTCGCCATAAAAGTATTTGCTGACGACAACTTTGGTGGCAAGCTGAGAGAAAAACCGGGGAACTTCGACGTCTTTCTGCTCAAAGATGACCTGACCCTTTTCATCGGTGATGGAGGCGGTCCGTTTGTCCCATTCCACCTGATCAAATGGAGAAATCCCTTCCCGGCTGAAAAACCGTTCTATGGTTAAAGAGGCAGCCTTTTTGGGATTCGAACAAAGATGCTGGGCAAGATTTTGGGGTTTGCTTTTAACGGAAGACAGGGCCGAATCCATGGCTGGAGAAGACATTCGATACTCCTTTTACTTATATTTATAATCTGTTTCTAATAAACAAGTTACGAAAATACAATTCCGTCAGAAGCGATTCGCCTCAGAAGTCTTATACTGTAATCAAAAGATCCCAGAACCTGGGATATCTAACCGCCGGAGCCGAGACTGCTCGACCACTCCGGCGTTGGAGTGGTACTCGCAACCACGCGGGGCCTCCAAAACGCCCCGCGAAACAACTTTACCTATATTCTCAAAACTCCCACATATACGATTCATCAGCGATGTTACCACTACATCTAGTAGAGTCAATCGACATTTTCGAGAAAAATAATTAATTTCCTTATTCCTTGTCCGACAACAAGCTAGAACGGTTGTGTTAAACAACTCACAGGAAAAGATGGGTTGAAATACCGCCTGTTTCCTGCTGTTTTCCCGCAGGGAACTTTTCATATCCTGTTTTTAGAAAAAGGGTTATGAAATGTCGCTCCGGAGGCCCGGCTCCGGGGATCGAAGAAGCGTTCGAAACCGGGAAAAAAAATAAATTGGGTCGATCGGATTCGGGTTAAGCATGACAAGCCAAGAGTCGAAAAGACTAATACAAGGCTGCAGAAGCAGGACGTATGCAAATATCGACGATCAAAACCGCCGTCCGAAACCGGCTCAACGTTGCCGCTCCCATTCTCACCCTCCGCCAGGAGGGGGCGTCGGCGATGTATTTAAACGAATGCCTGGAAAGCATGGAGCTGGCAAGCCGCGATTGCTCCCTCGACCAGGCCGACGAGATTCTGTCGCAAAGCCGTGGGGTGGAAGCCGTCATTTGGATTGGAACGGAAACGCCTTCCGGCGGAAATCCCGGATGGGACAGGCTCCGGGATTTTGTGTCAAAGCAGGGACTGTGCGTTCTGGTTTTGACGGACGACGGACAATCGAAAGAGGATTTGTTCCCGCCCGGCACCGCGGTGATTTACGGGAAAAAAAACGAATCGAAAGACATGCTGCGTGGACGCCTGGCAACGCTGCTGGGAATTCAGCCGGTCTTGAAACAGAGTTCGATGGAGATGAGACGGCTTTCGCTGGTCACCGGTCCGGCGAATCAATACATGCACGATCTGGATGAGGAAATGCGCCTGGCGGCGCGGCTCCAAAAGGATTTCCTGCCCAAAAGCCTCCCGGCGCTCCCGGGAATCCGGTTTTCGGCCATCTACAGGCCCGCGACGTTTGTCAGCGGCGATATTTACGATGTTATGCGGCTGGATGAGGAGCATGTCGGATTTTACGTGGCCGACGCCGTGGGGCACGGCATGCCGGCGGCCCTGCTGACCATGTTCATTAAACGCGCGATGGTGACGAAAATCATCGAAGGCAATGCCTATCATATTGTGGAGCCGGGCGCGGCCCTGGCGCGGTTAAACGACGATCTGGCGGGACAGCAATTGAGCAATTTCCAATTCGCCACCTGCTGCTACGGAATCTTGAATGTCAAGACGCTTCGGCTTCGCGTGGCGTGCGCGGGCCATCCGGCCCCGATGCGGATTCACCGGAACGCCGAGTCCGGCGAATTGTCGGTCAACGGCTCGCTGCTGGGCGTGTTTGAAAAACAGCAGTACGAAACCCGCGTGTTCCAGCTTCATGCGGGCGAAAAGCTTCTGGTCTATAGCGACGGCGTGGAGGTGGCATTTGTGAACGAAGGGCCCGACAAGCCGCTGCGGTTCCGCCAGGAGTTCGGAAATCTGGCCCAATACGATGTGGATTCGATGTGCCAAAAGCTGCTGGAAATCATCAATCAGGAGGAAGGTTCCCTCCATCCGCGGGACGATGTCACGATCGTCGGCCTGGAAATCGAAAACGCCGCCGGGGACGCATAATCCGTTTGAGGCATATTATCCTTGAAGAGTCGAGCTAATACTTCGATTATTCAAGGATGTTTTTATGTTCAGAGAAGAGATTTTGAGTGTTGTTATATAATACTACAACGCTAGGAACGCCAAAAAAACCGTGTTTTTCAAACTGATAATGAGGTTGGCATGATATTTCGGTAAAAAGCTGCAATTGGTCTGAATACGTATCGTTGGCGTAGGAACAGATCGGACGCCGATCCCGGCGGGTATGATTACAACAAGACTCTTTAGCTTATACGGCATAACGATATTCGGAGGGCATGACGTAAATGCCCGCGTTTAAACATCTTATAAAAATAACAAAATGTCTTCTAGCGTTGTAGTAATAATAATATATCCTATTGTAATACAAGAAATTACAATAATTTATAGAAATTGAAGGAACGATCAATCTGGATCGGGAAGAATATTAAGGATGCGGGGAGGAAATAGGATTTTTTGCCCCGTTTTCAGCCCCAGACGTTCAATGGTCCCGGCGGGCAGTTCCAGAGCGTATTGGGCGGGGAATTCGCTGGAATAATAAGTCAGGGAGGTTCCCGGCCGGGGGACTTTCATGAAATCCAGTTTTACGATCGTGCCATCGGCCCGGAGGAATAGAATGTCCAGGTCGATTAGGCAGTTTTTCATGTAGAAGGTGCGTTTTTTTTCACTGGCGAACAGGAATAGCATGCCGGCGTTGGGGGCAAGCTCTTTGCGATACATCAATCCCTGCTGACGGGTATGGTTTTTGTAGGCCAATTCTACGGTGAATGACTGACCGGCGAGGAGGATGGTTTCGGTGGGCAGAGGGGCCAATGTGGAAGAAAGGGGCGAAACGGCCGATGGCTGATAAGAAGTATCGGATTGTTTTTTACAGCCAGCCGGAGCGGTCAGCAGAATGCCGAGCCAGGCGGCATGGAAGAGAGAAAAAGAAACAACCGAAATCGTTTTGATTCTATTCATCTTGGAATTGCTTGAGGAGCCGGCGGAGCAGCTCCATCGGAAGACCCACAACGTTAGTTTCGCTGCCCTGCATGGACTGGACAAAGGCGTCTCCTCCTTCCTGCAGAGCATACGCGCCGGCTTTGTCCTTCCAGGCCCCGCTTTGGAGATAACGCTCCAGTTCCTCGTTTTTCATAGGACGCATCAGGAGCGTGGTAACCTCGTGGGTGATGATTCGCTGGTTGGCACTCAGGCAGACCAGAGCCAGGCCGGTGATGACGTCGGTTCGGCCCGCAAAGTGATGGGTCAGCATGCGGCGGGCGTCTTCGAGGTCCGCGGGTTTCCCCAGAAGATGGTCCTCATGGACGCATACTGTGTCGGCACCAATGACGATCGAGTCCGGGTGCGATTGCGAAACCGCGCGGGCTTTGTAATACGCCAGCGATTCCGCCCACGCCACCGCCGTCACCGATGAAGAAACGCAAACCGGCTCCCGCAGAGGCGGGTTCACGGCCTGAAATTCGTACCCGCCCTCCCGAAGCAGTTGCCGCCTGCGGGGCGATTGCGACGCTAAAATCAGTTTCTGCGCATGCTGCGTTTGCATAAAACCATCATAGAGAAAACAGGGCGTGGAACCAAGAGATTTACCGGACTATTCCTGTGAAACCGGCGGGCGGGATGCGGATTTTTGGGCGAACAGGGTTTCGATGAAAGGCCGATAGGTGGGGCCGCTGTTGTAGGCGCAGAAGGGAATGAGTCCGGCGGGCGTGGAATACGGAATCACGCAGCGCTTGGTCCGTTCGGCGTCGTAATTGTAGCGGTCCTGAAAGTGCATGCCGGCGGCCATCAGGGTGCGGTAATTCGACAGACCGGATTTCCCTCGCCCTTTGGTTTTATCGACCATCCCCTGAATGGTCTCAATGAGCCGCGAAATATTCAGGTCCGGCGGCGCCTGATCGCGGCGGAAGCATTTTTTGAAGAGCCGATAGATGCGCCATTTGTCGAACCAGTTGAGGTTCCCGGCGCGCGGGCGGAGTTTCCGGGCCAGATCGTTCATCCCGCTGAAAAAGGCTTCGATATCGAGGACCTGCGGGAAGGGATACACTTTCTTGTCGGGGCTGACCAGAAAATAACTGCCGAACGCGCAATCGGTGTGGCAGCTCGATTTGATTTTCGGCTTTCCGGTGACGACTTCCAAAAGTTGAGAGAGCGGCACGATGATCGACAAGGGGTAGAAATCGCGCTGAATCATGGCCCCGGAGGCGCCGGCGAGGTCATGGGCCAGATCGCCGAGCGTGTACCGCTGGCGAAGACGCTGCTCAGTATCGATTCGGCCGGTGAAGCAAACGGGCTGATAACTGATGCCGCTGATGACGTCAATGTTGTCCACGGCAAAATGAAAGATTTTCTCGACCTGCTCATCGTTGACGGTTCGGATGATCGTGGGGACCAGGCAGATTTTCAGGTCGAGCTGGCGGCAGTTTTCGATGGCCTGAAGTTTTTTCTCCCAGATGTCTTCGCGGCCGCGGAGGGTCTTGTAAATCTCCGGATGGGTGCCGTCGAATTGCAGGTACAGGGTGTGAAGACCGGATTCCTTGGCGCGGCGGGCGAATTCATAATCGGCTATTTTCAGCCCGTTGGTCGCAATCTGAATGTTGCTGAACCCCATCTCCCGCGCCTGGCGGACGATATCGAAGAACCGCGGATGCAGGGTGGGTTCCCCGCCGCTGAACTGCACGGCCGTGCCGGGGGTGGGTTGGGTTTCGCGAAGGGCTTTCAGCATCCCGACAATCTGTTCGTAGGAGGGTTCATACACATACCCACAGGCGTTCGCGTTGGCAAAGCAGATCGGACAATTGAGATTGCAGCGGTTGGTCAGATCGATGTTGGCCAGACAGGGCGTGGACTGGTGCTTCCCGCAGTAGCCGCAATCCGCCGGACACGCCGTATCGGCGAGACTGCCGGGATTTTGCAGACCGGGAAATTCCTCGAAACTCCACTGGGCGGCTTTGAGATAAAGCCGAACATCACGATGGATAAAATCCCGGAAGTAGCCGTGGTCCGGACAGGTTTTTTCGATCAGGACCGCCTGGTTTTCGATGAAATACCGCCCGATGAGGACCGCGGAGCATTCCGGGCAAAGCGTCTGCACCGTCCGGGGCAGCGAACGCGCGTTGGGTTTGATGGGTTTACCGGAAAACGTCTGTTCGGCGGAGCCGGCCCGGTCGGGCTTGGCGCAACGCCAGAGGGCGTCTTCATGGATTTCGCTGCGGCGGCCGCACTCGGGACAATTCCACCAGAGTGCGATCTGGCTTTTGGATTCATCCGCCCAGTCGAATTCGGCGGCGACCGGCTTCAGGCACGCCGGGCACGTGGCCTGGAGGGCATAGGGAAGCGAGGCGTTTTGTTCCGAAAATCGCGCCATTTCCCTTCGAAATTGCAGCCACGACTGCAAAACCGCCGGATCGGAGCCGGGGAAGATAGGTTCTTCCGCCGCCGCAGGATGCGAAGTTTGACGGATGGGTCTGTGGGAAGGATGGGATAGGTGTTGTGCGTACGCGGTGTCGGATGGCGTCATTCGGGTGCCTCTCAGTGAACCGGAGCGGTTGCGTGAATATCCGGGGAATGAAAATTCTTCACCTGGTGCATAAAGGCTTCCAGGCGGGTGCGCAGCGACGGATCCTGCTGCCCGTCATAGCTGATGTTGAGGATGGGCATGTGCCCGCAGTCGGCGCTGATGCACGGGGCGATGGAACTGACGATGGTGGAAGGCATGCACGTAAACGGCATCACATTCACCGCGCCGGCGGCGCCGTGATGGTACATCTCGACCATCTTTCCAATGCTCAAAACCGCTTCGCCTTCGAAGGATTCGTGCATATACGGAGCGGCGTATTGCAGGATCTTCTCAATCGGGGGATCCAGCAAAGTCCCGAAATGCCGTTCCAGCGGCCGGGCAAACTGACGTTCGATGCGCCGCTGTACATGGGTTTTGATCACGTTCTGTCCGTAGAGAACATAATCGTTCCACCGCAGCGCCATTTTTTCCCGCGTGAAATTGGTGTAATACAGCCATTCCGTGAAACAGGCCAGGTTGACCTCCGCGCCGAGGGCTTCGAGTTTGCGCACGATGTTGTCATTGGCGAAGCTGTGGCTGCGAACATAAATTTCCCCGACCACGCTGATTAGCGGTTTTTTCTGCGTCCGGTCTGCCGGTACCGCGTGGAGGATCTCCGCGCAGCGGCCCATGATTTGGGCAAGCTGTTTTTCGGACTGGCCCGCTTCCATCGCTTCCAGAAAAATCGTTCGGCATCTCTGATACGCCTGGTCCGTCGCGCCGGGCTCGGTTTCATAAGGCCGGATTTTCCGGGTGGCTTTCAGAAGAAGATCGATCGCGGCGATGCCGTCGAACGCCAGACGGGTGGGGTCTTTCTTGAACCGGCGGAAATGCTGATAAAAGTTGCTGTCCTGATTGGGCGCGACAATGGGGATGGTGTTGGGAAGCCCCGCCTGCTTGATGACCAGCCGCTGAAGACAGTTGTACTGCCCGAACCGGCAGGGACCGCTGCCGCTGGGCATGAAAAACGCCGCCCGGTCCGGATCGAAGCCGGGCTTGTTGAGAATCTTCAGCATGTCGCCGGTGGTGATGATGCAAGGCAGGCACTCCTTACCGGAGGTGTATTTTCTCCCCCAGCGGAGCGTTTCCTCATCACCGATGGGCATCACCTCCGCATCCTGACCGCAGTGACGGAACGCGGCCGCCAGCGCGTGGGCATGGTCGTCCATCCAGGGAATATAAATGGTTCGGCCCGAACAATCGCCCCACTGCCCGTTCCAGGGGCTTTGTTCGCGCGGCACCCCGCGGCACGAGCGGCATGCCGTCTGCTCCTGATGCAGGGTTTCCACCGATTTGAGACTTTCGTGGAATGCCTCCAGGCGCGTGACCACCCCGGCGTCGGCGCTGTGTTCGTCGATTTCGAGAACCAGCGCGGGTTTGCGGAATTCCCGCCCCTGTGAATCGACGGACGTCATCAATTCCTTGAAGAACGTGATGATAAAGCTGTCCGGCCCGCAGCCGAAATTGCTGATATAAATCGCGTTGAGGCGCGGATCCTGACGGATGATATGCGCTGCGCGAAGAATTCGCTGCCCGTATTTCCAGTACATGTTTTCCTGCAGCTCCGGCTCCGTCACCGGGGCGCTGCCCAGATCCAGAAAATCAACCGGAATGGGAAGAATATTCATCTTGAGCAGTTTGCGGGGCAGATCGAGACTGATGCCCGGATCGCACCCGTTGTACGGCCGGGATACGATCACGCAGGCCTTCTGCCCCGGGGCGAGGGAATCGAGAATGTCACGCCCTTTCTGAAGGCAGCTCTGTTCGAATTGCCGCTGGGCCTCCAGCGCGGTATCGAGCGCTTGATACAGACGCGACCGGCTCACCCCCAGCTTTTTCGCCAGCGGCTTCAGAGTCTTGCGAAGCATGGTCAGGCCGTCGAGGAACCGAACGTGCGGATCCAGCAGATGATGTTTCGGCCCGTTCAGATCGATCCCGTGCACATTCAGCGCTGCGCGAACCTGGTAGGGTATCGTCTGCACATAGGGACAGAGCTGGTTGTGCTTGTTTTCCGCGTAATCCTGTTTCATGGAGACCACGCTGGGCAGCCAGATGAAATCGACCTGCTTTTCAACCAGCTCGAGCACATGGCCGTGAGCGACCTTCACCGGAAAACAGGGCTGGGCGATCACCGCTTCCACCCCGTTGTGAATCACCTGCTTGCTCGACCGCCCCGACAATACCACGTCGAATCCCAGCTCGTCGAAAAGCGTGCCCCAGAGCGGGAGAAATTGATAATGCCCCAGACACAGGGGAATGCCGACCGTGCGGCGGTTCTGTCCCTGCCGGGCCTTCCGGGATGCCCCGTCGGCGCGGCCGTACGTTTCGAGCCACTGCTGACGCTGTTTGAACAGATCGGGCAAAGCCTGAACTGCATCCTGCTCCTTTTTGACGTTATAACGGTCGCAGCGAGACCCGTAATAGAGCGGGGCACTGTCGGGAAGAATCACTTCCTTGATTTCGCAGTTGTTGGCGCAGTGGGTGCATTCAAACGAGCGAATCTGGTATTCCAGCCGGGAAAGATCAAACCCCCGGAAGCGGCTCTCCGGCAAGGCCCCGGATGGGTCCGATGCGATCTGCTGCATGTGCCGCCGCGCCAGTTCCGCCGCGCCCAGGGCGCCGGTGACTTCATGATGATCGGGTACGATAATCGGCTTTCCCGTAACCGCCTCAAACGCGGAAACCACCGCCCGGTTGAAGGCGGTCCCGCCCTGGAAGAAAATTTTCTGCCCGATCTTCCGATGCCCCACGACCCGGTTGAGATAATTGGTCACGATCGAATAGCTCAGCCCCGCGACCAGGTCCTTCCGTTCGGCGCCCTGCTGCTGGTAGCCCAGAAGGTCGGACTCCATAAACACGGTGCACCGCTCGCCCAGCCGGATGGGGGAGGTGGACGTAAACGCCTCGGCGGCGAATTCCCCCTTGATGCTCAGGCCCAGCCGCTCGGCCTGCTCTTCCAGAAAGCTCCCCGTCCCCGCGGCGCAGGCGTGGTTCATCTCAAAATCCACGACCACCCCGTTTTCCAGATAGATGTATTTGCTGTCCTGACCCCCGATTTCAAAAATCGTATCGACCTTGGGATCGACAATCGCCGCCCCGGTTGCCTGGGCCGTGATTTCATTGATGACCAGGTCCGCTCCCACAAAATCGCCCGTCAGATAGCGGCCCGACCCGGTCGTCGCGACCCCCCGAATCTCGACGAGGTCCCGGACATCCGGTGCGACCATTTCCAGCCCGTTGCGAACCGCTTCCAGAGGCCGGCTGGCGGTCATCAGGTACGCCTTGCTCAGCACCCGTTTCTGCTCATCCATCACGACCACGTTGGTGCTGATCGACCCGACGTCGATGCCCAGGTACGCCGGGATGCGCACCCCCGCGGCGCGGGCTTGCTCCAGAACTTCACGGTGTACCCGGCTCGACGGAGCAGGATGGGTGGCATGAGGCAGGGGGGGCAGACGGTATCCCACCGTATGATTCTGCCGAAGATAGTCTTCCAGACGCGCCAGAAGAACTCGCAGCTCCTGCCTGCTGCCGACCCCGGTCCCCTGCTTCATTTGGACCAGAATAACCCCGATCGCGCCCGTCAAGGCATGCTGGGTTGGCACGATCATCCCCCCGGCGCCAAGTTCAAACACCTCCTCCAACGCGCGAACCACGCCGGCGTTGCTGGCGACACCGCCGCAGAAAGCGACCGGCTTGACGACGTCCTTCCCTTGGCACAGGCTGCTTTTCAGATTTCGGGCCAGTCCCAGGCAAAGCCCCGCCACGATATCGCAGACCGGCGTCGCCTGCTGCTGAAGATGGATCATATCGCTCTTGGCGAAAACGCTGCAACGGCCCGCTACCCGGGGCGGAGTCTGGCTCTGCATCGCCAGATTCCCGAACTCGTCCTCGATATTTACCCCCAGCCGGCTGGCCTGCTGGTCCAGAAAACTCCCCGTCCCCGCGGCGCATACCGCGTTCACGGAAAAATCCACCATGTCATCCCCGCTTCGAGAAGCCGGATCGTCCGGATTGGATAGAAAAATGACCTTGCTGTCCTGTCCGCCCATTTCAATCAGAGTCCGGACCGCCGGATGAAGATGACGAATCGCGGCGGACTGGCAGATCAGCTCATTGACAAAGTCGATTTCCAGCAGTTCGCACAGCGACCGGCCGGCGCTGCCCGTTCCCGCGATCGAGGAAATCCGGTCCGATGGGATGACCTCCAGCAGTTTCGAGAGCATCGAAAATGCTGTTTCCATAGGCCGCCCATGCGTCCGCTGGTACCGCGAATACGGCATGCGGTTCTGATCGTCCAGTACCGCAAGCTTGCAGCTTACCGATCCAATGTCGATCCCCAGATGCAACGATCCTCCCCCTTCCTTTGGAATCGAGATATAGTCCGGCCTATCGGTTTTCGTGAACCGATTCGTATTCGATCTTGTCATGCGTTTTCACCTTTCGCGATTTCTCTAACCTAAGGCATTCCAAAGATCAGAAGTCCAATATTCTATCTGCTTTCATCCGATATTTCAATGGTGTTAAGACCCGAATTGCACTCTTTTGTGGTCATATATATATAATACATATATATACTATATATCTGCAAATCAATCGCGTCAAGAAAAATGAAAAATATTTTTAATTCCTGATGATTTTGCCGTATTCTTTGGTATTCAGGGAATCCTTTAGAAAACATAGGAAAACCGGCCATGAATCCGGAACAGCGGGATTTGGAAGTTCGAAAAAAACTCGAACACGCGGGTGACCCCAGAAACAGTATGCACTGGGAGAAAGCTAGGCCGGATTACGTGAAGGACTATAGCCTGACACAGGAAGATATTCCCGGCCTGATTCGTTTGGCCAGGGAGTGGGTCGCGGATACGGATTGGCCCGAAGAGGAGAATCTGGCATTCTTTGCCCCCGTCCATGCCTGGCGGGCGCTGGCTCAGCTTCGGGCCAAAGAGGCAATCCCTGTCCTGCTGGACATGATGGGCGTAATGGACGATAGGGGCGACGATTGGCATTTGGAAGAGTTTCCGCATGTGTTCGCCTGGATCGGACCGGAGGCGGTCGAAGCATTGACCGCGTATCTCTCGAATTCCTCCCGCGGGGAATATGCCCGGATTTGTGCCGCGCAGAGCCTCAAGGAAATCGCCGTCCGGCATCCGCAGAACCGGGATGCCGTCGTCCAAATCCTTACCAGTGAACTTCGAAAGTATGCCGACAATTCGAATTCTGTGAATGCGTTCCTCATCGACTATCTGTTGGATTTGAACGCGAAGGAGTCCGCCGATCTGATCGAAGGCGCCTATGCCGCCGATGGTGTGGATGAACAGGTCGTCGGGAACTGGGATACGGTTCGGCGGGAGCTGGGAGTCGAAGGCTTGGGACTAGTGCCGGAATCGAAAGCGAAGCGAAGCATCTGGCCCAAGTTTAACTTGGGCAAAGCGTTCTCCATGGATCAGCAAAAACAGGCGGATCGCCGTGCGCATGAGAATCTCCGCAAGAAGCGAAAACAGCAGCGGAAAAGCCGCAAACAGGGCCGACGCCGAAAATAAATACTCCGCGGAGGAAATATCTCGGACGAAGGGCTCCTCATGGAATCCCCTTGCCGCGGCGGCGGAGAACCTCGTAAAAACCGTGAATGTTCACAATATAAATAGAATGTAGGAATTGTATCAAATGTAATGGATAGACGAAACATATCGTCTATAGGGGTGGTGTCTAATCCGCACGAACTTTTATTCTTCTTTCCGGTGGGAATGTACCGTTTTCTTTTTCTCCCTGCAAGGCATTATGGCTAGAATAAGGATAGCTACGGCAATAATAGCATAAATTGCGTATTGCTGAAAATGCAGTGGAAAAGTTTTTAAAGGAAATGTTATGCGTTGTTCTGCAGTGGTTTTAGTCGTTGGTATGGTTCTGGCCGTTGCCGGCCCGGCGCTGGCCGTCAGCTACGGCAACGCCTACATCCGATTCAACAGCGTCAATCCCAGCAGTAATATTGAAATCTGGGCCGGCTCCTATCATTACAGCCATCCCGGCGGCGCGGGCGTGTACAACTATCTGCTGAACACCGGCAGTCCCCTGACGACCTGGGATGAATTAATAGGTTACGAAAATGAGACAATCACGTTCCATGGGTTTTGCAGCGAGCTGGGCCAATATACCAATGGCTGGGATACCTATAATGTAGTATCTGCCGATCAGGCCCCCTATCCGGGCGCCTATGTCGCCGGGGGCCCGGGACCCATGGGATTGACCAAGTACGCTGCGCTGAGGGAATTGTGGGGGCGTTTCGGTCCGGCGGTTGATGATTGGGATTCCTGGACGGATTGGAGTTCCTGGCCCGGCAGCCAGAACACCGCGCAGGGCCAGGCATATGCCGAAGCCTTTCAAATCGCCTTGTGGGAGATTGTCTTCGAGGACCCGGCCAACAATTACGATGTGGCCGGCGGCTATCTGCATGTCAATCCCGCCACCGTGAACCTCAGCGGCGGCGTCGCGGAAATCAACAATTGGCTGAGCCAGATCAATGGCGACGGCCCTCTGGCCGAGTTGCGGGCCTTTGTCAACCCGAATTACCAGGATGTCATGACCTGCCTGCCGAAGCTGCCGCCCTCACCGCCGCCTGTCCCCGAACCGGTCACCGGCCTGGGCGTAATGCTGGGCATTTCCAGTCTGGCGGGCTATTTTCGCCGCCAACGAAAGTAACGGATAGACCTGCATAGAAAATACTTTTGAAATTCTTCCTTGTGAAAGAAGGGGATCTCTGTTGGCGGCAGATGCCCTTTTTCTATTTTTATTCGCACTCGTCTTATTGGTTTGAGGAATAATCCGCCCAAGCCAAACAAAAGGACAGAGGCAGGCTCCGGAATCAGTCGGTCTAAACGTGAATTTTCCCTTTCGTTTTGGGCCTCTATCCGCTATGTTGACTCTGCGGACAAAACCAAACCCGGTTGCGTGTGGAAGGCGATACCGGTTGTTGGGTTCTATAAAACGTGCTGAACATTGTCTGGAAACCCGGCAAATGGCGTTTATTCTATTGGGAAAGCGGTTTGCTTCGTTCATAATGGTCAGGAGATAACTCTATGAAACCCAACCGTCGCGTGTTTTTGCAGAGTTCGATTTGTGCCTCTGTTTTCGCGGCAAAGGAAACCATGGCGGCAACGCCCGAAAAATCCGACTCGAAACCCTCCTCCGCTCCCGCCGAATCCGCCGCCGGATGCCAGCGGCTCTCTCTTCAGCGGCTTGGCGAGTGGGAATCCCTCGGCTATGGCATGTTCATCCACTTCGGCATGAGCACCTTCACCGGAAAAGAACTCCCCGACGGCAACGATCCTCTCTCCCTCTACGCTCCCGACAAGCTCGACGTGGACCAGTGGATCTCCGTCGCCCGCGATGCCGGAATGAACTACGCCGTCCTCACCGCCAAACACGTCGCCGGCCACTGCCTCTGGCCCAGCAAACACACCGACTGCACAGTCGCCAACAGCCCTGCTAAAACCGATGTCCTCGAAAAATTCGTCACCGCCTGCCGGGCCAAAGGCATCCTCCCCGGATTCTATTACTGCTCCTGGGACAACCACAACCGCTTCGGCAGCAGAACCCCCTCCGATGGCGGCTACGGGGACGCCGTGAACCATTTCCCAAAAACCCAAATCGCCGACCTCCCCGCTTACACCACTTCGCTCTACCAGAATTTTCAAACGGCCAGATCGTCGAACTCCTCGACACCTATGGCCCTTGGATGGAAGTCTGGATCGACATTCCCGGCGTCCTGGGCCGCGGCTATCGCACGTTTCTCTACGATCTCATCGCCTGCAAACACCCCGACGCCGTTATCATGATGAACACCGGAATTCAGGACGGCTCCGAATTCCCCATCGACTACGCCTGGCCCTCCGCCCTCATGGCCATCGAACGAAAACTCCCCCCGCAAGCCGGCTACCCGAAGGGGGTCTCCAGCC
>CAZOTP010000018.1:0-21932 GCA_964582655.1 uncultured Pirellulales bacterium
GCAGCGCTTCGGTTTCGCGGTGAACGGTCCGGGAATCGCTGTAGAGCATGACGGCGGTGGGATTGATGTTCCCAATGATGGCGATGTGCGGGGGAACGCGCGGAGCAATCGCAGGCAGGTCGATTCCGGCTTCAGGGGAGTCCAGGCTGATGCCATCGACCGCGGCGGCTGACATCTTTTCGATCAAATGGGTCGTGTTTCCGCAGATGTGATAGACGAAGTTGATGCCGGTGAAGCGGCAGCTTGTGCAGATATGCCGGACATACTGGGCGGAAAATTCCTCGAACTGATCCGGGCCGAGCATCATGGCGCTGGGTTCGAGGATGCAGACAACCTGGGCGCCTGCGCCGATGAGGAGACGGACATATTCCTGGATTCGTTCAGTGCAGAATTCGCAGAGCTGGCGGAGGGCATCAGGGTCCATCATGGTCGCAATCGCCGCTTCGCTGGCGCCCATGATGAGGGCGGCGAGGGAATAGGGACCGGCGACATACGCCCCGCGGAGCATGCCGTTCAGCCCAATGCTCATGAGTTTCATGGTTTCCACATAGCCCAGAATGCGGTTGTCGAAGGAGATATTGATTTGTTCCCAGTTGTCCAGATCCTCGATATGGAAGGAATCTTTGATGACCGTGGCAGAATCATCCTTGGGAAAAAGGGTATAGCGGCCCAGGGCGTTGGCCTCCACCGACAAGTCCATCAAGGGAAAAATCAGGTCCGGCTCGAAGCGTTTGGCGAGGTATTTTACGACTTTGTAGTGTTCGCCAAAGTTCTGCTGGGCGAGTTTGATATTGGTTCGGGTTTCGGTAAGTCCCGGAAAGCCCATCAGGGGGGCAACAAGCCTTCGGCCCTGCTGATAAGCGATAGCCGCACGTTCCGCGAGGGTTTTGTTTTTCATACAGCTACTCTTCCGCCGGTTGGAAAAAATACAAACTCTTGTTTCAAAGCAATTTACGGATCAATGAGTCAGGCCCATTCCCTGAGTCTCCAGAGATTAGTATAGAGAAGAGGCTGGAAAAATAATGTGATCTGAATCACATTATAATATAAAAGCAGGCAGAAAAAACTGTTTTAAATCCCTTTTTGAATCTGTTTTGAGTCCGTTTATTCGACTTTCCACTCCAGGATGGCGGCGGTGCGTCCCTTTTGTAAGGTTACGACCAGGCGAAGGGAGGAGGTTGTAACTTCATCGAAGGTCGTTCGATTGAATCGGTCTTTTTCGATAGCGTATTCAGAGGGATTGGGTACATCTTTCCAGTTGGCACCTTCGAGATATTGAACCTTCCATCTTGCAGGAATCCGGGCGTAGCTGTTGTTGTCATACCAGAAGACTTCGACGGCATGAAACGCCCGGGGCTGGGGGAAGATATAACGAACCCATTCTTCCGTGCCTTTTTTGGGGTACCAGGTGAAACGTCCGACGCTGTCATCGTCGGAGCGTTTGGGGACCACACCGTCGCTGAGGGCATCACAGCCTCCGTCTTCGGGGACGGGTTTTCCAGTATCGGAATATTCGCCTGGGATGTAATAGGGCTTCGGCGAGGGAAGATTCCAATCGTGCGAATTGGGGCTGTCATTGATCCAGGGGAACGCGGAGATTCGCAGTCGAGCACAGCCCATCGGAATGAGGGTGATTGGTTCGACGGGTTCCTCGGAGCGGACGGGGCTGGGCTGGAGGGTGTCTGCGAGGTTGAGGTAGTTGGCTTTCCAGTTGGGGATTTTTCTGGCGGATGCGGTGAGTTTGATGGGGGCGGCGGCGAGGGTGAAGGGCTGATTGTCGGCGGGCCAGGTTTGGCGGGTGAGGACAAATTGCGCCCCGGCGGATTTGGTGTCGTCCAAGAGCAGGCCATAGTTCCAGGGGGAGTCGGGGAAGACTTCCAAAGCGGGCCAGCGGTCTGTGCCTGCGTATTTCTGATAACGTTCGGCAATCTGGAGGGAATAGGTCAGCGGGCCTCGAACCACGGAGACGGAGTCGCGGTTGAGAGGCCAGTATTTCAACTCGATGGAAGCTGGAAAATGGAGTTTGACGATATCGCCGGTTGTCCAGGTTCGCTGCAGAAGGACATAGGTTTGAGGTTCCGCCGCGACCTGCACGGTTTTAGCGTTGAGAAGAATCTGCGGTTTTTCGCACCATGCCGGGATGCGGAGATAGAGAGGGAATTCAACAGGGACATCTGTGTTGATGGTCAGCAGGATGGTTTCATCGAAGGGATAGAGGGTTTTCTCCTGAATGCAGATTTCTTTTCCGCAGCCGACTTTCGCCCGGACTTCGCAGTCGGCGTAGATCGCAGCGGCCAGGCCGTTGCCGGGAGTCGCCATCCAGAGATGTTCGGCATAATAGGGCCAGCCGTGGGAGACATTGTGCTGGCAGCATCGATGGCCTTCGGGATTGTAGGAGAGCATTTCGCCGGAATTGGTCAAGCCGGGCCATTTGCTTTTGGAATCGCACTGGATCAGGTTGGGAGCGGTCAGGTAATGATGGGCTTTCAGATCGGCGGTCATCGTAGCGGGGAACATGTTGAAGGCGACGTCTTCGCATCGATCGAGCCACTGGGGCAGGCCGGTGATTTTGGCGAGCATTTCGCAGGAAAGCATAAATTCGACGATGCCGCAGGTTTCGACCGCCTGCCGGGGGTCGTAATAGCCCTGTCGGCAGTATTCATCGCCGCCGAACATTCCGCCGGGGACCTGGCCATAGAGGCCCCAGACCGCGGCGTAATTGCGGTCGGTGGCGGCGAGGAAACAGGGATCTTTGGTTTGCTGGTAATAGACGGCGGGGCCTCGAAACGCCTGGACGATATTCACGTTGTGCCAGTCGGCGACGCCCTCGGTCCATTCGGCCGTATTGCGATGGATTTTTTCGGCCAGCTCCAGCAGCCAGGCATCTCCCGTATAGTTATAGAGCCAATAGACGCTGGCAAGATTGTCACTGCCCCGGTGGTGCTGCCAGAACGGTTCGAGAAATTCTTCGTCGGGCAGGGAAATCTCCCAGCGGAAAAAACCGGTCATCAGGTCGAGAACTCGCTTGTCGGCGGTGAATTCGTAATAGGATTGGAGGGCGTTGAGCATGACCATGTGCTGCCAGAGATCGGGAGTGCCGCGGATGCGGCGCAGATTATCGCGCGGACCGAAGAAACCATCTACCCTCTGACTGGAAATAGCCCCTTCGATCCAGACTCTGGTTTCCTGAATAATGCGCGGGGCATTGAGGATATAGCCCAGGTCGCCGAAGCCCTTGAGCCAGTAGGGCAGCTCTTCCCAGGGGCTGTGGCCTTTGCCTTCGGGGCTGAGCCATGCGTTGTCTTCTTTTTTGAGGTATTGGCTCAGTTCCTCCAGATGGCCTGTCAAGCCATCCGCTTCGAGTTCGAGCTGACGCCGCAGCCAGCCGGAAGGCCGGATGGCGCCGATGGGCAGTTTGATCAGGGGACTGGGCAGGAGAGGCTCGCGGTTGCCGATGTAGAATTCATTTTTCGTTTGCGTATCGGGGACGCGAAGGACTCGGATCGTTTGAGCGGAAAGGACGGATGCCATCACCGCCGTGAATAACGCGATGATTGCGGTGATTTGATTTCGCATGGGGCACCCCGCGAAGCTGGTGAAAACGTGTAGTTGTTTTTTTTATACAGCGGGATTTGGGATAAAATCGCCGCCTCGGCATTCCTTGAGGTAGTGGAGTGCGTGGACCTGTCCGGTCATCTCGAGATCGTCCTTATAGACCGGGTCGTGCCAGCCTTCGATATCGATAGCGCCTTTGTAGCCGGCCTGTCGGAGGATGGAAATAACGTCGGTCCAGTTGGAATCGCCGAAGCCCGGGGTGCGATGGAAGGCGAATTGCCGGGGGCCGTGGATGCCGTATTCGCGGATGATGTCCCAGCAGACCGTAGCGTCTTTGCCGTGGACGTGGAAGATTTTTTTCACCCATTTTCGAAGCTGGGGGATGGGATCGATGAGATTGACCATCTGATGGCAAGGCTCCCATTCCAGCCCAAGATTGTCCATCGGCAGTTCGTGGAACATCATGTCCCATGCGGTGGGATTGTGGGCGATGTTGTAATCGCCTTTGTGCCAACTGCCGCCCATATCGCAATTTTCAAAGGCGATGCGGATGCCTTTGTCGGCGGCGTGTTTGGCGATGGGTTCGAAGACCTGTTTGAAACGTTTCATGGATTCGCAGACAGGCCGGTCAGGGAGTCGGCCGGCGAAGCCGCAGACCAGGTCGCACCCAAAGGATTCTGCGGCGTCGATGAGTTGCATAAATCCCTGGCGAGTTTCTTCGGCTTCGTTGTCCTCCTGGAGCGGATTGCCGTAGATCCCCAGACAACTGATGACGGCATCGCTTCCGGCGAGGACTTCGCGGCATTGGAGGGCCAGTTTTTTTACATCCACGCCTCCCAGAGTGAGCCAGAAATTAATTTCAAAGGATTCGAAGCCGTGCGGCAGAATCCGGCAGATGTACTCCGGAGTGTTTTCGCCTTTGCCGGCGAGGGTGCCGATGCGGATTTCATGACGGTTCATACAGGAATTCCTTACGCAAGTTTCTGGATACGGTTCATGGCCTCGATGACATTTTCGCGCTGTCCGAAGGCGGAGAAGCGAAAGTAGCCTTCGCCGGAGGGGCCGAATCCCGCCCCGGGGGTTCCGACGACATTGGCGTGATTCAGAAGGTGGTCGAAAAATTGCCAGCTTCCCATGCCATTGGAGGTTTTGACCCAGATGTAGGGCGCGTTGACGCCGCCATGGACTTCGTAGCCGAATTCCGCCAGACGGGTGCGGATGATTCGGGCGTTTTCCATGTAGTAGTCGATGAGTTTTTGAACCTGCTTTTTTCCTTCGGGGGTATAGATGGCGGCGGCGGCTCTCTGAACGGGGTAGCTGACGCCGTTGAACTTGGTGCAGTGACGGCGGTTCCAGATGGGGTTCACCGCGACCGGTTCCCCGGCTTTGGTGTAGGCGTGGAGAGATTTCGGGACCACGGTATAGGCGCAGCGGGTCCCGGTAAATCCGGCGGTTTTGGAGGCGCTGCGGAATTCGATGGCAACGTCGCGGGCGCCGGGGATTTCATAAATAGAGTGCGGAATGGCCGGATCGGAGATAAAGGCTTCATAGGCGGCGTCAAAAAGGATGACGGCCTTGTTGGCACGGGCGTAATGGACCCACTGGGCGAGGGTTTCTTTCGTCGCGACAGCGCCGGTGGGATTGTTGGGATAGCAGAGGTAAATCAGGTCCACGTTCTGTTTTGGCGGTTCGGGTGTGAAGCGGTTCGCGGGGGTGCAGGGCAGATAGACGATGCCGTCGTAGCAGCCGTTTTCACGGATAGCGCCGGTGCGGCCCGCCATGACGTTGGTATCGACATAGACGGGATAGACCGGGTCCGTGACGGCAATAACGTTATCCAGCCCAAAGATTTCCTGGATGTTCCCGGTGTCGCATTTGGAGCCGTCGCTGATGAAGATTTCATCCGGATCGATCTGCGCGCCGCGGGCGCGGAAATCGTTTTCGGCAATCGCCTGGCGGAGAAACTCGTAGCCCTGTTCGGGCCCGTAGCCTTTGAAGGTTTCCGCAGCGGCAAGGTCCTGGACCCCCTGATGGAACGCTTCGATGACCGCGGGGGGCAAAGGGAGCGTGACGTCGCCGATGCCCAGACGAATGATTTTCGCCTGGGGATTGGCTTTCTGGAACGCCGCGACGCGGCGGGAAATTTCGGGGAACAAATAGCCTGCCTTGAGCTTCAAATAATTTTCGTTGATGGTAATCATCGTATCATACCCTGGGACCATATTCCGGTTGTATCACGGGCAGAAAGGATACCATCGAGGAGGGGGAAAGGCAAGATCAAGCCGAAGGGAAAAATCGGCGAGGATTTACAGGCCCAGGTCTTTCCGATGCCAGAGGAGCCACCGCTGGGCTTCTTTAATGCCCGACGGGGTGAAGGGAAACCGCTGCCCGGTGATTAGATTGAGGCTGCGGAGGGCTTCGGTCTGGTGTCTTCCGGACAGTTTCAGGAGTTTGGCGACCATGGGCAGGCCGGAGCGGTCTCCCATCCAGGACAGCGCCACCGCCGCCGCGCATCGCACGGAAGCAATGGGGTCCTGCAGGGCATCGACCAAAACCGCTCGTGCGTCGTGAGCCCGCAATTGCCCCAGCGCCTGGCAGGCGGCATAGCGGACATCGTGGTCCGGATCGTTCAGGCAGCGGCAGAGGGGGGCAATGACATCGCGGCCGCCGATTTGAGTCAGGCTTTGAATGGCTCCCGTTCGGATTTTTGGATCGGAATGACTGAGCAGTCGAATAATATTGAGGGTTTCGAAGGCGCTGCTGCGTTTTCCCAGCACCGCCGCGGCGGCCGCGGCGCTAAGCGCCTTCTGGCGATTGGCCTCCCATGCAATATTTCGTGCTGCGTTTCGATCCATATTGGTCATTTTGATTGGTGTATCGGCGGTTCCATGAATTGTAGTAAGTGTATTCCATAGCATTTCCTGTTTGATCGCGAGCCTGCACGAGCAAGCCCATTTTTTTCATGAACCAGCCAATACTCCTGTTACACGCATAGAAAGTATAGAATATAAATCCAGGAGAATCCTGCCGGAGAGGGGATCGCAAGAGGAGTTTCCCGGCCTGCGGCGAACTTATCGGCCCCGGAAATCCGGTTGTAAGGGATATACCGATTGTAACGGGCCTGGAGATCAACGATATACGGTAAACAGCTTTCGACCCGCATTCAGGACGGCGGTGCGCAGTTCAAACGATTCTCCCGCCGGAAAGGCAACCGTGATCGTTACAGGATACAGCCAGTCGGTTTCCAGGCGTCCGGAGGCCTGGTCGAAGTCGGCCTGCCATTGGGCGATTTCCGCGCCTCCGCCGGAATAGTGCAGATCGGTCCCGGCCAGCACGGCGGTTTTTCCATCCCAGGGGGCGATTCGGAGCAGCTTGGCGCTGTGGGGCTTGAGAGCGCCGAGCGGGATGGCATCGCCCGTTTGATACAGTCCCAGCGTTTCCTGCGTGAAAAAATCGAATACCAAAACCTGTTTGCTGACGAGGGAAGACAGCACCGCCTCGGTCAGTTCGACGGTCATTTCTTTGTCCGCATCGGTCCAGTTGACGACGGAAATGGTAATCCAGTTGGGCAGGTCCGGACAGAGGGGCGTAATGCGGCTGAGCATTAGAGAGGGAGCGATTGGTTCGAACGGATTCAGGCAGACGGCGGGAGTATTGATGGACGGAATAACATGTCGGTAGAGCCGCCGCCGACTGTCCTGCAGATCATTGAGATTTTCCGACAGGCAGGAGATTCCGCCGGTGAGGTACTGATGCAGCGAAATAGTCCGGGCTTCCTCATCCGTCAATCGCCCGATGCTCAGGCGGCTTACTCCCGGTTCGGCTTCCGCGCGCAGGCGGACCATCATGGCGTCGGCGTCGGTCTGCCAGAGCCGATTCATCCAGGTTCGCAGGTACACCTGATTGGCGTTCTCGATGCGGTTGGGATCCCAGACGGATTCGATGTCGCTGCCGCTTCGCTGGCCATCCGCGATACCGATGGAAGCGCCGTAATGGCCGCCGCAGACGGAGATGTAGGCGTCGGGCCCCGTTCCGCGCCGAATCGCTTCCAGTCCCTGCCGATAGGCTTCCACCCGGGTGACCGCCGGATTATAAAACCGGATGGGCTTTTCCTCCTTGCACTGAATGACGGCCCGCATGAAATCCAGTTTGTGATAGGTGAAACCGTCGTCGAAGGTCAGCCGCCGGTAGATTTCCTCCAGGTGGTCGCATACACCGGGGTAGGTGGGATCGAGCACCGGGAATTTTTTATTATAGAAGTGAGGAGAGCCGTCGGTATGCTTGAGCAGCCATTCGGGCCGCTCTTTGACCAACTGCGAATCCGGATCGGCAATGTACGGACACGTCCACAGCCCCGGCTGATAGCCGGTTTGGCGTATTTGCCGGGCGGCGGCTTTCATGCCGGAGCTCCACTGTTCGTTGGCAAACCAGTCGCCCCGGTATTTCGCCCAGCATTCATCGATCAGGATCACATCGAAAGGCATGGGATACGCCGCCAGATACCCTAGGTTATCGGCCAAATCTTTTTCCGTGAATTTCTCGGCATAATAATACCAGCTGCACCAGACCGTCGGAGCTGGTCCCGGCGCCGGCAGGCTGTAATGGCGTCCCACGCGATCGGCGTAATCGAACATCAATTCGCCGGCATTTAGTCCCGCGGTGAAGAACAGCCAGGGAGTCGTTCGCTCTCCCCGCGTGGGCAACCGGCAGCCATCCAGCTCACACCGTGCGGTAAACGCCTTCAACGCTGTTTTCCCCTGCTTTTCCTCGAATTCCGTAATCAGGTTCGCATTTTGGCTATGCGTGTCAAGATAGCCGATCCGCAGCGTCGGAGCGTTTTCCTGACTTCGGGAACGGAACAGGGCAAACTGGTCATGCTCCAGCCGCGTGGAAGCGGCGGGGCGCACGGATATCGGAATGCCGTTTTTCTGCCAGTATTGAACCACCATCTCCCAGGAATGGGCGCCTTCTGTTCCCAGCTGGAACGAGTCCTCCCCCGACGATTGCCAGGGGATCAAGGCCTGGATCTGGATCGGTTCCGTTCCCTGATTGACCACTTTTTGGCGAAGAGCCAGGCAGTCCCGGTTTGGTGAGACCCAGACCTGTCGGACCAGCGTCAGAGAGCCGGCCTGATATCTGTCTTCCGTAACTTTTCCGGATTCCCCGGCCAGGACCTGGTTGTATTCCGTTCGCTGAAGAAATGCCCAGGATAGATTCTCCAATGGGAGGGGCGTGAACACCGGATTGCCAAACAGGCCCTTCAGTACCATTCCATTCTGCCGGAGGACGATGGGCACGTCGGGCGGCTGGGGGATCTCAAGGGTCTGCCAGACAACGGGGCCGTCAGCCGCCGGGAGTTCCCCGCACCATGCCGGCGGGCAAAAAACCAGAGTCATAACGGCTGCCATCAATACTGGGTGAAAATGAATGGATTTCATGCATTCCTCGTTTTCGATATCAGGAAATTCGGATCAGCGGGTCAGGCGCGAAAAGCGGCGGGAGCCCAGAGCGACTTTGTCCAGCCCTTCGGGCCAGAAACTGACGGAGATGGACATATCCTCGCGAACCGGATCGTACCCGACGTTGAACGCGCCGTACCAGTGTACAAACTTGCGAATGATAACGACCTGGGTGTGGGCGGAATCGCCGTCGGCGACATCAAACTGCTGGGACAGGGCGACGGTGTATTTTTTATTGAGCTGATAGCTGGTGCCGCCCGTCAGGACGTTGCTGTCGTCGTCTTCGTAGAGATCGCCTTCTTTGAGGAAGCGGGCGCCGATGTAATAGCTCAGCCGCGGCGTGCGCTGCACCGCGACGGCGGTCCCGATGCGGCTGAGATCGCCGTCGTGGATGTTGTAATTCACATCCCCGAGCACCTCGGTGGAATCGGAAATCATCCAGCTCCAGTCGGAGCGGACATGGTCGCTGAAAGTCTGATTGACCAGTTCCCGCCGGGCGAGTCCGAGGTTGAAAAAGTCCGGATTGATGTAGGGGCGTTTTTCAAACTGCGGCTCCGGCGTGGAGAAGAAATACGAATTGGGAACCGGAGCGTTGTCCACATCGTTGGTCACGAGAGTCACATCCGTATTCCAGCGGAGAAATTCCGTGCTGAATTTTTTGTCTTTCGGCCCGCGCATGGTCTGCCACCGCTGACGAAGACCGAAGTTGAATACATCCTGATGCACCACGTCGGCTTCATCCGAATCGATCCAGAAGGCGCTGGCTTCGGGGGTGATTTCGTGCCGCAGCCGGTCCAGGTCGAAGAACCGGGATTGCACGGAGTCATCCACGTGCCACAACTGGGTGCTGGTTCGAAGGCCCCCGGCGCCCTGGACGGTGCTGTTGGAGCGGGTTTCGGCCGCATCATCGTAGTGATAGGTCCCGATGACGGTGGGGGCGACCTGGAAATCCCAAACATGCAGAGGCAACGACAGCTCGTGCCGGCTGGTGGCAAAGCCGTACTCATCCTGATCGAATGCGCCGGGCAGCAGCCACGGCGCGAAACCCTCCGTAAGCCCCGGCACATCGCGGCCGCCCGCCCGCTCGCGAATTCGCGAGATGTATCCGTCATGCGAATAGGTGAATTTTTCCAGGATATCCTGGCCGGCGATATGGAATCCGGCGGTGGGAAGTTCCGTCTGCGTATATTCAAAGTCATTCAGATGGAATTTGTTGAGAAACTCGAACGCCCAGTTGTCGCGGGAATGCTTCAGGTTGAGCAGGGTTTCGGGCTCTTTTTCGGTGTCAAAATCCCGCTTTTCCCAGCTTTCCAGAAATTCCGGATCGCTTACGTAGGCTACCTCGACGGTCGCCTCCCAGTCGCGGGTAAAATAATGCCTGTGCTGCCATTGCGCCCGCCCGCGGGTGTCGTGTTCCACCGGGACATCTTTTCGGAAATCCGCCCGTCCCAGCCGGTCTTCCCCGTCGTCGGCGACCAGATAGGTTTTCAAATTTCCAAAATAATGTTCGCGGACATATTCGGCATCCACGCCGGCCGCCGGTCCCCGCTTGGTGAATTCATCGAGACGAAACGTGGTTTCCACGCCCGACGGCTCCTTGAGGCCCAGCATTCGGGCCAGATGCCACTCGGTTTCCACGCCGAAACCATACTCGGAGCTGTTGCTGGTGTGGATGGTTTTCAGCGGCGCTTCGGGCGTGGCGGTTGCCCCTTTCAGGCGAGGCCACCAGAAAACAGGAAGCCCCTCCACATGGGTCGAGGCGTTTTTCATGTCATAGTTGATTCGTTCCACTTCACTGTAGGTCTGAGGCTCCCGGCCGGTTTTGTCTTCCGTGAGAATGTCCACTTCCTCCACCCCGGCATATACATGAGGCTGATAAAACTCATCCGTACTCAGCTTGACCTGTTTGGCGGCGAAATGGGTTTTGCTGATCTGCCGGATTTCCTTCGCACGGACATATACGGGGAGGGAAGAATCCGGAACCATCAGGCTCAATACACCGTCGAGCACCAGCGCCCCGTCTCCTTCGAAATCGTAATAGAGGGAATTGGCGGTAATCTGGTAGTCACCCATCTGGAACACCACGTCCCCTTCCAGATAAACGCCTTCTATCGCGCTGATCCATTGCTGCGATTCATCCTGGATTTTTTTCTGGGAATAGAAGACCACGGCATTCCGGGCCCGCAGTTCCAGCAGACGATTTTCAGCGGGCCGCTGCTGATAGATATAAATTCCATCCGTGCAGGTCAGGATGTCCGTTCCGTCCGGCTGGGGCTGGGATTCCACCGGTCCCAGAAACACCGGATGGACCCGCGGGATTTCCGGGAATGGGGATTCCGGGGCAGACGGCCTGGCGATTTTTTTCTCTTTGGTTGGGGCGGTCTGAGCCGGCGGTTCGGCAGGGGGGAGTTCCGCCGGAGCGGCCGCGGGGATTTTCGCCGGTTCCATTCGAATCGCCGTTTCTTGCTTTTCCTCCGCCTGAATCCTGGCTTTGGGAGCAACATTTTTTGCCGCCGCGTCTTGTCCCATATCCGCGGCAAAACCCAGTCGCTGCGCCGCCTGATAAATCGGAAGTTCAAATCCCGGTTTATCGAGCAGCGTTTCGGCGGTCAGATACACCTGTGCCGTAGTGCGCAATCTTGTCCCAGCGGATTGCGGGTCTTCCGAGAACCGTTCCAGTTTCCACGAGTCCGGTTCCGACTGGATGCCGCCGCGGAGAAACAGAGTGATTTGATAGGATTCGCTTCCGATTTTTCCGACGGTATCGAGTGTCCGGGAAATCCAGACCACCGCTTCGTCGGACGAAAACCGGATCTCGCCGCAC
This sequence comes from uncultured Pirellulales bacterium, assembly GCA_964582655.1. Classification (GTDB taxonomy): domain Bacteria; phylum Planctomycetota; class Phycisphaerae; order Sedimentisphaerales; family SM23-30; genus CAZOTP01. The sequence goes on from CAZOTP010000018.1 coordinate 11,839, forward strand.
TCGATCCGGCAGTCGGTTTGCAGAACGATGGCATTGCGGCCATTCGGACAGCGAAACGTTTGGGCGAAATTGGCGGAAACGCGGACCGGTCTGGACAGAACCGTTTCCGTTTCCCCCGCCGCCGTCCCATAACCGAACAGCAGAAAGGCGTAAAGCGCCTGCAGGAAAACTCGATTCTTGATGACGGGACGTGTTTTTTTCACCGAATGTTCCAAAGTTCCTTGTTGTTCAGGACGCCGAATCGTTTTAACGCTTTACATTTCAGTTACCTATCGCGGTTTGACGATGGAGCTATTATAGGAATCCGGACGCGGTTTGCCAGAGAAATCCGGAATTGTCAAGGCAGATAAGTCCTTTTACCACAAGGAGTATGAATATGGCACGTCGGATGCAGAATATTCGGACGATCGGGATCCTGACCGGCGGGGGCGATTGTCCGGGCCTGAACGCCGTGATTCGAGCCGTCGCCAAGGCGGCCATGGGGAATTACCGGCTTCGGGTGCTGGGCATTATGGATGGATTTCTCGGGCTGATTGAAAACCGGGTGAAGGAGCTTCACTGGGAAGATGTCAGCAATATTCTGACCCAGGGGGGGACCATCCTGGGAACCAGCAACAAAGCCAATCCCGTGAAGTATCCGGTCCTGGAAAACGGGAAAAAAATGTTCAAAGACGTCCGGGACAAGTGCGTGATGAACGCTCAACTGCATGACATGGACGCGATTATCGCCATCGGGGGCGACGGCACGATGTCCGGCGCCGCCGGGCTGATTGAAAAAGGGCTGGTGTTCATGGGGGTCCCCAAAACCATCGACAACGACCTGCCCGGTACGGAAATCACCTTCGGATTCAATACCGCCGTAGTGACCGCCTCTGATGCGCTGGACAAGATCCACACCACGGCGTCCAGTCATCACCGCGTGATGATCGTGGAGGTGATGGGGCGATATGCCGGCTGGATCGCCCTTCATTCAGGCGTAGCGTCGGGATGCGATGTGATTCTGATTCCGGAAATCCCATACAGCCTCGATAAAATCTGCCAGTTTGTCGTCAAGCGGTCCCATCACGGCAAGCAATTCAGCATTATCGTGGTGGCGGAGGGCGCCAAGGAAAAGGGCGGGAAAATGGTGGTCCGCCAGACCATCAAGGATTCGCCCGATCCGCTGCGGCTGGGCGGAATCGCCAACAAACTGACCTATGAAATCGAGGAGCGAACGGGTCTGGAATGCCGGGCGACGATTCTGGGGCACGTCCAGCGGGGCGGAACGCCTTCGGCGTTTGACCGCACACTGGCGACCGGTTTCGGGCACGACGCCCTGGAACTGTTAATGCAGGGCAAGAAAAATCAGCTGATCGTGCGGCAGAAGGGCGAGATGGCCAGCGTTCCCATGCTCTCCGTCGCCCATAAAATTCGAACGGTTCCCAAAGATCACTACCTGATTCGCGCCGCTCGCGCCATCGGCACCAGCTTCGGAGACTGAGCGAATATTCAATCGGGCTTATTTGTTTTTTCCGCGGGATGGAAATCCGATTTCCGTCCCGCAATTTTATATAAGGGCCATTCGGCCCGGAATTCATAGTGGTCCAGCAGCCAGGGGGAACAGTATCCCGTCTGCGGCGTGACCACATAGACCCTCCGCTGTTTGAGAACGTCATCCAGAGTTTGCGAAGTAAGTTCTTCCGCCGGAGCATGACTTTGGCCGGGAATTTTCGTGCCCAGCTTCCGGGAGCCGTCCGGCAGAATGTCTCCGCTCTGCAGATACACGGAATGCCGCCTTAATTCTCCGCGGACGAGCTGAACATACTGCAGAGGCCGTACCGTCGTGCTGTCCGTGATAATCAAGGCGCCGGGAGGAATGTTGTCCCGCACCGCTTGCGCGAACCGTTCGGCGGACCGTTCCTTTTGCTTCCTGGGCTGCAGGAAGTATTGAAGTTCATATCGATCGGGTACGGGCCGGTTCAGTCCCGGAAGGGCACGGTTCGTGTTCGCCAGCCAGCCGGGGACAAATTGATAGACGGCTATGGGCAGCAAACTCATCCCCAGCAGAATCGCCTGCGTCCCCATCCGTCTGGCATATATCCAGGCCCCCATTCCCATCAGAATGGCTATCAGCACATAGGCGGGAAGGAAAAAAACATACTGATCCGGCACCCGGTAGCGGATGGCAAACAACAGGAAAATCCCCAAAAGAATAAGCAGGATTCGGAGGAACGGCGTGTTGTCGGAGGCCTCCTGCTGTTTCTTCCTTCGGCAGAAAATCCCGATTCCGGGGATGATCCACAGCAGATTGGGAGTTGGAAATTGCAGGAGAAGATAAAGAATGGACCGGACCCCGGGGATTTGCACGCCCAGTACGGCGGATGCAAAATTTCCGAACAGGACGGAATGCAGGGTTTCGCCCAAACTATGTCCGGCCCGGAAATACTGCCATGCGAGAATCTCCAGTGGCATCGCTCCGACGATCCAGAACATCCCGCAAAAACCACGCTGTCGGACGGGGATGTTTCGCTTTAAGATTTCATACACAATCAGTGCGGCATACACCGGAAGGGCCAGTCCGGACAAATTGTGATTGGCGACCCCCAGGCCATTTGCCAGAAAAAGACCCCAGAGCCAGCGGGTTTGTTTCGTCCGAAAATACATCGCCAGGCATACCAGCTCGGCGCTCAGCGCCGCGGTGGTTAAGGTATAGACCTCCGCGATGGTGCAATGCCCCCAGAAAGTGTGACCCAGTCCCAGGGACAGCGCCGTCAGCATTGCCGGAATCCTTTTTCCCGTCAGAAACCTCACCAGAAAAAACACGTTGGCCAAGGTGATGGCTCCGAATACCGCAGACACCAGGTTCACCCGCCAGGCGAATTCACCCCAGGGAATCTTCGCCGCCGCCCGGGCGCAGAGCATGTACAGCGGATGGCTCAGCGCCAATCCCAGATCGCCCTGATAATCGCCCTGAAACGCACGGAGCTGAAACATCCCGCTGTCCTGCCAGAGCACACCCGGCGCGCAGGTCAATCCATACAGCAGAAACGCTCCCAGAAGCACGCCGGCATATTCATAGCGTAAACGATCCGATTTCATACCTGAGATTCTACCCACGTGGGCCCCTGGCGCAAAGGTGCAAACCGATTATTAATGACCGGCCGCCGCATCGGATTTGATCTGCAGGAAGCCTTTTTTCCAGACGATCCAGCCGGAGAGAAACACCACGCCGACAAACGCGGCCAGACAATAGCGGAACCGGATTTGGGCAAGCAGGATTCCCGCCGCGGCATACACCGCCGCCAGCAGATAGCTCCAGCCCACGGTTTTTTTCAAGCCCAGCCCGCGATCCATCATCTGGTCGTAGATATGCCCGCGGTCAGAAACAAACAAGGGTTTGTGATTCAGGTACCGCCGCACAATCGCCACGGCCGTATCCAGAATCGGCAGCCCGAAGATGATGATTCCGCCCAGCGTCCAGCGGCCGATGATTTCGGCCAGCAGGAGCATCAGGGTGCCGGCGACAAATCCCAGCAGGATGCTTCCGGCGTCGCCCATGAAGATTTTGGCCGGATGACGATTATGCGGCAAAAATCCCAGCACTCCCCCCACCAGCGAGAGGCACAGAATCAGCCGCACCGGATCGCCGACCGGACTGTATCCCCACGTCGCCAGGCTCAAGGCCAATAGGAGAAAGCCCAGCGTGATGACCGCGGTAACCCCGGCGCACAATCCATCCAGTCCGTCCAGCAGATTCAGGCTGTTGGTCGCGCCGAGAATGAAAAACAAAACAATGCCGGTGGAAAATAGCAGATTCAGCCACCCCGGCAGAGACAGGCCGGCAATGGAAGCGATCTGCTCCAGATTGGGCCGAATCCCCACAAATACCAGAATTCCCGCCGCCGCCGCCTGGCCCAGAAATTTCTGCCAGGGCCTCAAATCGTACATATCATCCAGAAGCCCGACCAGACATGCAATTATCGCTCCGGTGCCAATCGCTCCCAGCAGAATCCAGTCCGCGTATCGTATGAAGCTTCCCTCCGGCCCTTCGTCGCCGGTATAAATATGGGAATTGCCGCGATAGAGCATCCACAATCCGATCCCCATGCCGGTCAGAAATCCCGCGAGAATCCCCACGCCGCCCAGATACGCCGTCGGCTGCGCATGCGTTTTGACTTTTTGGTCGGGCCGGTCCACGATTCCCAGCGCAAAAGCCGCCCGGCGGCAAAGCGGCGTAATGACCAGCGAAACCGCCAGCGCCGCCGGAAAAATCAGCCAGTAATGTCGAAGAATGCCCGTCAGGGAATACTCGGTTCCAAAAATGAAAGACAACATAGGGATGGATCTCAATCGTGGGTATTATTACTTTCCCCAGACATCCACACCGCCTCATCATATCGGAGCATGACCAGCCGATCCTTCCATCCCGCCAGCGGGATTTTCACCTCTTGACCCAGCCAAAGCTGTAAAATCCATTTGGGAAAATTCGCCCCGGCCTGGATCGACAACGGGACCCCGCCTCCAAATCGCGGATTGATTTCGATAACCTTGATGGCTCCGGAATCGGTTAAAAAACACTGAATGGTAATCACGCCGGGGCCGGCGCCCAGCGATTGGGCCACCGCTTGGGCCTGCTGAATGATGGCCTCATTTTTCACCGTCATGGATTTTCGCACTTCGCCGGCCAGGGTTTCCAGCCGACGCCGCACGGAAACGCACCGCACCTGGCCCTCGAAATCCACCAGCACATCCACCGTGTGTTCCTGCCCGCCGACATATTCCTGAACCAGGCAGTTGGGAATCCGGGAGGAATAAAATTTCAGCTCTTCCCGATCCCGCACAAACGCGTTTCCCCGGCTGGCGTAGCCATCCCAGGGTTTGAGGAAATAAGGATAGTTCCCTTCCTTCAGAGCCTGCCGGGGCATCATGGTTTTGGGGGTATCAAATCCCTGTTTTGCAAGAAACTGATACGTTAATCGTTTATCCTGGCAGATTTGGATAATGCGCGGGGTGGAAATCAGAACGGTACAGCCTGTTTTTTTCAAGGGCTCACGGTATTTGGCCCAGATCCCCAGGTCAAAATCCGTGGTCGGAATCAGCAGGTCGGCCTTCTCTTTTCGGGCAATGTCCATCACCTGCCGGGCATAGCCGGGATCTTTGACCGATTTGACCACATACTTCCGATCACAGCACTGCAGCGCCGCCGAAAGCTCGCTGCTGTCCGTACCCACGATGACTCCCTCATATCCCAGGCTCGAACACGCCTTGCGGAATGCCCGGCTCAAACACACCCTCTTTCCGATGCAGGGGAACAGCAATACAATCCTTTTTTTGGCCATTTAAGGTCTCGCAATCTGCTTAAAAACTCTTAACTCGCTGCGGCATAAACATATATCTTCTATCGTCTATTTTTCCGCACCAGTTCGTATCCTACCTGAAATCGTCCTGGTTTCCAGAAAAACCGGCAGGGACCGATAATTATTGCGTATTTCAGCCATCAATCCACTTGCGATGCCAAAGCTCCAGCATCAAGAGGGACCAGAGCCTCTGCCCGTGATCGTCCCGTCCGGCCTGGTGCTGCAGAAATAATTCCTCTACCGCTCCGGGCCGGAAATACCCCCGGTCCAGGGCCTGTTCTGACAATACCACATCCACAAACATTCCTTTGAGTTCCTGCCGAAACCATTTTCCGACGGGGACCCCGAATCCTTTTTTCTCCCGATTTCGAATCGCCGGGGGCAGCAGTTCTCCGAACGCATCCCGCAAAATCCGCTTCCCTCGTCTGCCCCCGTGCCGCCATGCCGACGGCAGGGAATACGCCAGTTCCGCCACCACATGGTCCTCGAACGGGCTTCGAAGTTCCAGACTCCCGGCCATCCCCGCCCGGTCGGTCTTGACATTCAAATCACCCGGCAAATACCACAGACCGTCCGCCCGCATGGCACCGGCGACCTTCGCTTCGGTGTCCTTACCGGTAAAAAAATCGGCCATGCAGTCCCACATTCTATCCACCTCCGGCGGGACAGCCTCGGAGAGCATTTGCCCGATCCTTTCCGGTTCGAACACCGACAGCCATTGCACATACCGTCTTTCCGCAGGCAGGTTGATCCCCGCTAGGAATCGCTTCAGCCGTCGGCGGAATCCCCGGTATTCGCCTGCGGAAATTTTCCCCCAGACCTTGCGATTGGCCAGCCATCGTAACACAGAGAGCTTGCGGCATCGTTCCGCCAGGCGCAGGGCCCCATACCGGTCATACCCGCCAAAACATTCATCGCCGCCGTCGCCGGTCAGGGCCACGGTCACTTTTTCCCGCGTCAATTTGGAAAGGTGAAACGTCGGCAGCGCCGAGCTGTCCGCAAAAGGATCATCCAAATAATAGCTCATTTGTTCCGCGGTCGCGGCGCTGTCCACCCGAACGATACGGTCCGTATGCTCGCTCCCAAAATGCTGCGCCGCCAGACGGGCAAAGGGAAGCTCATTATACTGCGATTCTTCAAACCCGATGGAACAGGTCCGGACCGGCTCTCCCTTCGCCCGGCTCATCAGCCCGACGAGAATCGAAGAATCCAGCCCTCCCGAAAGGAACGCCCCCAGGGGCACATCGCTGACCATCTGCATTTGCGTCGCCTCGGTGACAACCTGGCGCACCTGCTCGACGGCCTGCTCATAGGTTCCCGCAAATCCGGCTTCCCGAGGCAATTCCCAATATCGTTCGATTCTCGCATCCCCCGGCTTTTCCGGCTTTACAATCATACAGCAGCCCGCCGGCAATTGACGAATTTCTGAAAAACCCGTTTGTTCCGCCGGAACATATCCCAGCAGCAGATACCATGAAATCGATTGCAAATCCGGTTTCCGCAATGTTCCCTCCGCTTCCAGCAGCGCCTTGCATTCCGACCCGAATAAAAACCGGTTTTGCGCCCAGGCGTAATACAACGGCTTCTGCCCGAACCGGTCCCGCACCAGCAGCAATTCCTGTTTTCTCTCATCCCAGATTCCAAACGCGTACATCCCGCGCAAATGCCGCGTGCATTCCCGCCCGTACTGTTCATACAGATGCACGATCACTTCCGTATCGCAGCGGGTCTGGAATATATGCCCCATCCCCTGGAGCTGCTCCCGCAGCTCGGCGAAATTGTAACATTCTCCATTGTATGTGATCCGGACCGTCCCGTCCTCGTTGCCCATCGGCTGATGCCCGCCTGCCACATCGATAATCGACAATCGCCGATGCCCCAGTCCGCAGACGCCGTCCTTCGAAATCCACACCCCGCCCTCATCCGGCCCGCGATGACGAAGCGTTTCCGTCATCCGTTCCATATCGAGGCGATGAATTCCCCGCCCTGAACCATCCAGAATGCCTGTGATTCCGCACATGTTATGCTCGTTCGTTCATCCCGGCGGCGTTACACACGGCGTTTGCCCTGTGCCGCTTGTTCTATGGATGGTTCCAGATAGCACACCGCTTTCTGTTTCCAGGCGTTGGCGTTCAGTTTCAGCGTCCCTTCCTTCTTCTCCACGACACGCAGCACCGGTTCCCATTCCCCGGCTTGGGGAAGATAGCGCGTCAGCATATTGTATTCCGATTCAAAGAATTCCCGATTCAGAAAATTCCCTTCCTGATGCGGAAACAGCGCCATGTATAAAATATCCATTTCCACCAGTTCGCTGAACAAGTGCGTCCCCAGCGAAACATCCGGGACCAGATCATCGCGCATCTCGACCACTTCGCACAGCACCGAGACGGTATTGATTTCGGAAAATGAAATCGGAACCCCCAGCTCCGGGGAACTGGTTCCCCAGCGCCCCGGCCCCAGCAGCATGATGGTTTTCCCCTCGTAAAATTCCGGCACATGCATCAGCTCCCCGATCAGCCTGGCCACCCGGTACCGATCCTTGATCGGCAATTCGCCATAGACCTTCGGCACGACATACACCAGCCGGTCCACCGCGCAGCAACGGCTCTGGCCGATAATCGCCCCGTGCGACTGGGCCGCGATATCCCCGGGATTCAGATCCGACGGCGGATCCGGAACATCGCCCCCTCCCTTCACCTGCAGAGGCCGGCACTGCACCACGTTGATTCGATACCCGTCGTCCGGAAAAAAATTGCAGGTGAACTCCATATCCACCGGATAATCGTACGCTCGCTGCAGCAGGGAGAGCATCGAGCGCATGTCCTTGATAAAATCCGTGCGCGTAAAGAGATTCGTAAAATCGATAACCCAGGGGAACACATCGTCCCGTCCGCTCTGCCGGGAAAGCTCTTCCAGTTCGGCGTCTTTTCGGGCGATCAGGGAAAGCGGCACGCTCGGCGCCTGCTGCACCGCGTCCGGAAAATCATAGCTGCTCAACTGATTCGCTTCCAGGTCCAGCACGTCCAGGCTTCGCTGCGTGTACTGGCGGACCTCCTGCCGATTCGACTCCGGCCGCTTCAGCGGCGCGTTCAGCGCCACCACGCGGGTATAATCATCCTCTCTGGCATCCACCGCCCGCGTTCCCAGACCGCACACCAGCCGAAGCACCCCAGCCTTCGGATCGATCTCCTCGCTCCAGACATACGGATTGAACGAAAACCCGACCCCGGCGATCAGGGGCATGAACAGCCGGTCATAAAACGAACCCGACACCCGCTGCACCAGCAGCGCCATCTGTTCATCCTGATCCAGCAGCCCCCGCTGCGCCCGGTAGGTCAGGGCCTTCTCGCTCATCGCGCTGGCGTAAATCGTCTTGATGGCGGTCTTGAAATCCTCCAGCCGCTTGTCCCGGGGCCCCTGGTTCACGCAGAACACGCTTTCGTATTTTCCCGCGAACGCGTTTCCGAAATTGTCCTCCAGAAGACTGCTGGACCGCACAATAAAGGGAGACTGCCCGAAATAATCCATCAAGTCGCTGATTTGCCTGTCCATCCCTTCCGGAAAGGTTCCCATGAGCATCCGCTGCCGGGCGCGGGCGGAACCTTCCAGAAAATCCTCCCGCTCGCTCTGCCGCTGCCGCTCCCACCAGATGCCGTTGGTCACCAGAAACGTATAAAACACATCCGAGCCGATGTAAAACGAATCGTGCGGCTCCAGCACGGTTCGCCAGTGCGAATCCGTTTTTTCCAGAATCGCCCGCGACAGCAGCATCCCGACCGATTTGCCGCCGATCAGTCCCGTTCCGATGACCCGCTTGCCGATGGCGTAAATATCCTCCAGCGTCATGTACTGATCGATCATCGCCGCCACCCGCTCATCGCGGCTGATGGCCATCCGGATCAATCGCTTCTTCAACTCCTGCGTTTCCTCCGGAAATTCATCCTCCCGACGGGCGGTCTCCAGGATTTCCTCCGCCTCCATGAACGACCGGTTCCAGATGCCCAGCTCCCCGCCCGAGCCGCCGTGCCTGAACCAGGGCACGCTTGTCAGCACTTCCGAGATCGTCGCGCTCTGCGAGACGGGCTCGAACCGCTCGCCCTTCCAGTGGTGCAGCATGTACATGGTCGAGGAATAGCGGTGCTGGACTTTGATTGGATGGATGAACATTTCCCCCTCGTGCCGATAGACATCCAGGAACACCTGCGCGGTGGTTTTGATCGGCTCGGTCGCCGCGCCGGCGGCGTGAAAATTCCGGTACAGATGAAAATACGCCACCGCCTCCATATCCAGCAGATAGGGGCAGGTCAGCATGAAGAAATTCCCCAGCATTTCATCGCTGTACCACGCCAGGGCCAAATCCGACAGGCAATCGAATACATAGTACGCCCCCCGGCCATGCCGGTGAATTACGCCATGCACCTCCTTCACAAACGCTTCGAATCCCTTCTCCGGTTCCAGCGGATACACCGTCACTCCGTTTCCGTGCTCGGCCAGCGGTTCGTGCCGGGCGAATCGAAAGTAGATGACATCTTTCCCCTTTTTGATCGCTGTCGCCAGGTACGGCTTGACAAACTGCTCGTACTCCCGCACCGAATCCGCCTGGAACACAATATTGTCTCCCGGCAGGACTCCCTTGAGCACCCCGTCCAGCCCCGCCAGACCCGTGCTCGGATGCCGATCTACCGATACCATCTTCGCCTCCATCCCTGCCTATAGCCACTTTTTTCCGTTGCGAATTCGTTTTTATAATAAAAAACT
>CAZOTP010000019.1:0-20696 GCA_964582655.1 uncultured Pirellulales bacterium
GAATACGCCATCGTACTGCCGGTGGCTGCCGGAGATTCAGGCGAACAATTCCGGATTGTTTGATTTAAGTTATAATCCCGATCCGAATCCGTGGACCAATGATTGTTCGACGGATTTGACGGAGTTTCATGCGTGGATTGCCGGATGGCTGGGAACTCCGTGCGAAGCGGGCAATAGCTGGTGCAATCATTCGGACCTGGATCATAACGGGCAGGTCGATATGGCCGATTTGTCGGTTTTCGCCCAGTTGTGGCTGGCGGCACAGCCCTAAGCCCCTCAGAATCCGCGGATATTGAATACGACTGCCGGAAAGAAGCGGAACATCGTATGGAAACCGTTTGCCATAAGAGCTGATTTGAAAGTTTCTATTCGACAGCTTCGCCCTGGCAAAACAGGGTGACCCGGGCGCGAAGAATCAGGTTCTCCGTTGTTTTTCCCTGAAAGACCACCTCATTGTCTCCTTGCCGCAATTCGGGAATCTCTCCTTCCATCGGAACATCCCCGATCATCCGCCCTTCCTTGTCGTAATGCTTGCAATCGCCCGGTCCGCTGTATTCGAGATACTCTCCCGCAGCGAGCGTGACCGGAAAAACCGCCGTCCTGCCGCCTGCCGCAAGAGAAGGCCGTTCGATATGAATCGTTTCGACGGGCAGCGCGCGGATCGGGCTGATCAAACATTCCGCCGTTTCCTTCGCGGGCAGATGGTTCAGCCACACGCTGAGCGTCTGAATGTTCGTCAGCGTCACGTTTTTCCGGTAGATGCTGTAGGCGTTCCCGTATGGCCAAACATACTCCATGAACCGCTCCCCTTCGGGCTCGATCAATTCGAAATACCGCCACCCCGTGAAATCGATGGGGATATAATGCTCTCGGATTCCCGGCAGAAAATGGGCGGGACTTCGAAGCTGAATATTCAGAATTTCCCCCTTCCCGTCGCCATGCAACCAAAGCCCCATCGCCGGATGTTGCCGTTTTTTTGTTTTCCCGGCCGGTTGGGCGACTGTCTCCCTGCTCCGCCGGCAGGGGAAACCCGGCGGCACGATAGGACCGGAGAGGCAGAGCAGAAATCCGGATGCCGGGAATCCAAGGGGCGCGTGGAAATCCAAAGAAATTCAGCCACCATGAAGCATGGATCCGTTGAAGGCATGGGGGTTGTTGGATGGATGGACGGCGGATATAATGGTGAAACTTACAGCAACAGGAGACAACTCATGGCGAAGACCATACGAGCCGGCGGCCAGCGGGCGGTTTGCCCGCCCCGGGACTATGTTCCCACCGCGAAGGATCTGGCGGATGCGAAGGAGCGGGCCCGGAAGATTCTGGCGGGGCTGAAAAAGGAGCATCCGGACGCCCAATGTGCTCTGGAGCATGCCGGGGCGCTGGAGCTTTTGATTGCGACGATTCTCTCGGCGCAGTGCACGGATGAACGGGTGAACATCGTATCGAAGGATTTGTTCCGGCGATACCGCAGTGCGGATGATTTTGCGCGGGCGGATTTGAAAGACCTGGAAGAGGCGATTCGAAGCACAGGATTTTTCCGGAACAAGGCGAAGAATATCCAGTCGGCGTGCCGGGATATCGTGGAAAAATTCGGCGGGGAAGTGCCCCGGACGATGGAAGAGCTTTTGACGCTGGCCGGGGTGGGCCGCAAGACGGCGAACGTGGTGCTGGGGAATGTGTTCGATGTGCCGGGGATTGTGACGGACACGCACGTGATCCGGCTGTCCCGGCTGATGGGACTGTCGGCGAATCAGGATCCGGTGAAGCTGGAATTCGACCTGATGCCTCTGATTCCGAAGAAGGACTGGGCGCTGTTCAGCCACCTGATGGCGTTTCACGGGCGGCGGGTGTGCATCGCCAGAAAACCGCTGTGCGAGAAATGCGCGGTGCGGGACTATTGCTGCTACGGACGGCTGACGAAAGGGAACGCATGAGCGGGCCGGCGGAGATTCCCGAGGCTTCGGAGGTGTCGGCGGCGGAGTGTGAAGTGCTCCGGCTGCCGCTGGCCGGCGGCGACTGGGGCTGGGGTCGGTTTTTCGCCGGCGCTGAAAAGGGACCGGCGGTTCTGGTTCTGCATGGGATTCAGTCGCACGGCGGATGGTTTTTGAAATCCTGCGAATTTCTGCGGAACCAGGGATTTTCGGTGCTTCTGCCGGACCGGCGGGGATGCGGGCTGAACCGGCATCAACCCCGCGGGCACAGTCATTCGGCGGCGGAATTAATCGCGGATATGAAAGAGTGGATGGAATGGCTTCAGCAGAAATGCCAGGTGGAGCGTGCGGACATCGCGGCGATAAGCTGGTCGGGGAAACTGGCCCTGGTGTATGCGGAGCAATATCCGAGGCAAGTCGGGACCCTTGCGCTGGTTGCGCCGGGTCTGTGCGCGAAGGTGGATATTACCCTGCGGGAGAAAATCGCGGTGGGGGTCAGCGGGGCGATCCATCCGGAAAAGCGGTATCCGATTCCGCTGGACCGGGCGGAGCTGTTTACCGCCAATCCGGCAATGCGGCGATATATCGAGGGGGATCCGCTGAAGCTCCTGGAGGCATCGGCGGGATTTCTGATTGCCTCGCGTCGGCTGGACGGGATGGTTCGTACCGTGGTACAGAACCTCACAAGACCGACGGTGCTGTTTCTGGCGGAGAGAGACCTGATTATTGACAATGAGGCTACGGTTGAATTATTGCGTCCTGTACTGGGAGCAGGCCGGGAGAGAATCCGCTTTTACCCGGGGGCGCATCATACGCTGGATTTCGAGCCGGAACCGGAGGTATTTTTCGCGGATCTGGCGGAGGCATTGCAACAAAGAGAGAGTTAATCGGCGGACCAGCGAACGGGAAGAGAATGGGGAATCCGGAGGAGATCGAGAATGCGGGCGACGAGAAAATCGACCAGATCCTCGATGGATTTGGGCGACAGATAGAAGGCGGGATTCGCCGGGCAGAGGATTCCGCCGGCTTGGGTTACGCGGAGCATGTTTTTCAGATCGATGGCAGTCAGAGGCGTTTCCCGGTGGACCAGAATCAGGGGCCGTCGCTGTTTGAGGGTTACGGCGGCGGCACGAAGGAGGAGCGAATCGGCCAGTCCGGCGGCAACGGACGCCAGGGTATGCCCGGAACAGGGACAGATCACCATCGCATCGGCGGGCCAGGACCCCGAGGCAGGCAACTGGCGGAGGTTGTCATTTTCGTGGAACGTCAGATTTTGCGTGGAACGGCCCAGGAGGGTCTGTTCATCCAGGCGGCGGATCCCCAATTCATCCTGCAGAATTCCCCGGGCGGTATCGGAAACCATGATGTGGACGGAACAGGAGGCCTGATCGAGCAGATCGATCAGACGGCGGGCATAGATTGCGCCGCTGGCGCCGCTGATGCCGACAAGGATGGTTTTTCCGGCTGGTTTATTCATGGAAATGTTTTTTCAAGAGGGGCATCAGCAGCCAGGCGAGAAAGGCTCCGACCAGAAGCCCGCCCGCGGCGGCGAAAATCTGAATCCAGGACCTGGAATCGCCGTCGGGGAAATACCCCGGCACGAGTGCGCCGGCGGTTATGGCTGTCAGCAGAGGCAGCAGAAAAACCAGGATACTGGCCAGGACCAATCCGACGGGAGTATAGGGGCCGCGGCGGGAAATCGACCAGACTTCCCGGCAGCGGTCGGAGGATGGACAGGAAGAACAGGCTCGCGGCTCTTCGGCTCCGGGGGCGTTCCAATGGGTCTGGGATTCCGGCATGGGATTTATTTTTCTTTCACGGGATTGGCGGCCGAGGTTACCATTTCCAGGAGCCGTTGAATGGAGGCAAGAAGCTGCGGTTCCGGAGGCTGTTTGGACTGAACGGCTTTTTCGAGAGACTCTTTGGCTTCGGCAAGAGAACCGATCTGGTATTCGAGATATCCCTGCAGGAAGAGCAGCTCCGGACGGCTGGTGTTCTGCTGCCATTTTTTCAGGGCATCCAGACGTTTCTGGAATTCCTCCGGTGAGGCAAAGAGCGGGATGGGATTCCGCGACTGCTTGGCCACGTCCGGCGCCATGGCAAACGTCTGATTCAGGAAAAAAGCGGCGCTCATGTATTCCCCCGCGGCAAAAAGCGCATGGCATTTGGCCATGTAAATGATCGGTTCGTCGGGCATATAAATCGCGGCGGAATCAAAGGTGTTGGCGGCAAGATAATAATTTCCCTGTTTGATCTGAGCGGCGCCTTGTTTCATGAAATGCTCGAACTGCTTCTGCCGCAACTCGGCATTCGAAGCAAGCGGGGCGGAAGCGGAGGCAGAAACGCCTGGACCGGATGGTTCCGGCAAGGGGGCCGAGGGAAGCGGCGAAGCGGGGGTCTCGGAGGACGTGCCCGCCGCATCAGACTTTGCCTCCTTCTTCGCGGAAGATTCAGCCGCCTGCTTCTCCTGAAGCTGCTGCTGGAACTGGAGGTAAAAGTCAACGGCCGTCGGTTCCGGCACCGAAGTCTGTTCCAGGGGATTCAAAGGCTGATTTTGAGAGGGCTGCAAACCGGGCACAAACGGAGATTCGAGGGACGTTGCGAGATCCGGACGATTCGAAGCGGAATCCCCCGGCGTGAGGGACGGTTTGGCCGCCGAGGCGGAGAAGGATGGATCTGTCATCCAGGGCATTTTGGGCGCCCCCACGGGAAGATTTTGCGTATTCGCGTAGTCCGGCAGAACGGTTTGCGGCGGCGCGGAAAGCGGATGGATGGACTGGCTGAACGGCCGGACGGACATATCCGACGCGGTGAAAGGCATGCTCATGGTTCGTCCGACCGGGGTCACGTTGAGATAATTGGCGACATTGGCGGTGTTGGTGACCTGCCCGGCGAAGCTTCCGGTTACCTGACGGGATGGATCGAAATAATAGCGGGGAGCCCCCAGAGGCCGGGAAAGACTTTCATAGCCTGTGGAATCGCGCTGAAAATTGCTCAGGACGCCAATGCCAGCCGCGGCTCCCTGAAATTCCGCGGGATTGGAATAGGGAACGAGTCCCTGAAAACTCTGGCCTCCGCCGACATTTCCCGTAATCATCAGATTTCCGCGAGGAATGACCAGATCGAGCCGGGCATCCGTATTCAGGCCATAGGAGCCGATGCGGGGATTGGCATCCAGGGCATGACCGAATTGCGAGGCGTAATCCTGAGACCACGCCGGAATCGACAGAAGACATCCGAGGCAAAAACTGAACGCGACCGAGCGGCATCGAATGCGACCCGGAAACCATATCCCATATAACGCATTCCTCTTCATCGCTTTTACTCCTTTTCAGACGACCGGGCAGAAAAATCATTGTAGTTCGGCAGGACGCCCCAATTGAGTTTTTTGTTCAGCAGTTTCCACTGGCTGCGGCCGGGATGGCGGACCATCAGGGACTGAAAACCGGCTTTGCTGATTTCCACGACATCCTCACAGCCGATTTGCGTATGCACCTGTCCATCAATCGCAACAATAGCCTGAACCGAAGGGGCCGATCCTTCGCCGGGATGCGTTCGGCAGCACTGGATTTCAATGGGTTTATCCAGATCAATTACTATGGGCCGAAATCCCAGGGAGTGCGCCGCCAACGGCGTAATGACCGCCGCCGGCAGGGTTTCCGCGAGAATCGGGCCGCCTGCCGATAGATTATAGGCGGTGGATCCGGTGGAAGTCGATACGATCAGGCCGTCGCCGGAACACAGGGCGATATGTTCTTTGCCTATGGCCAGGGAGAGCTGAATCATCCGGAAGGGCGGCCCGGAGATCACGGCCAATTCATTGACGATCGGGGAATAAAAAAGCGGATGGGACGAACCGGTGATTTGACACTGCAAAACCACGCGGCGGGTAAGGAGGTTGGGATCCGAAATCAGCCGGTCAAAATGTTTTTGGAGATGTTCGAGATTGAATTCCGCCAGAAATCCGAGCTTGCCCATGTTGACGCCGATAACGGGAATCTGATTTTTTCCCATCGCACGGATCATGGAAAGGATCGTCCCGTCGCCGCCGAGAATAATCAGGAAATCGGCGGGCGGGAACTTCGTCGGATCGAGGGGTTGGCGGATATTTTCGGCGACAATATCCGCGCGTCCGCCCATCCATTCCAGCAAACCATTGGCGGCGTCGAGAGCCTGAGGCTTTTCGGGATTGCGGTAGAGAATGATTCGTTTTCGATCCTGTTTATCCATATCTTTGCCTGGCAACTGTGTGTTCGAATCCCTCAGGAAAACGAACGGATGGAGTTCCAACGGCTATCCAGGACGCACATAGTCCCGGATTTTGGTTTCGATGCCGGCCGCGTCGATGCCCGCCTGCTGAAGCTGGCCTTTTCGGGTGTTTTGATGAATGAAGGCATCGGGCATACCCAACCGAACGATGCGGCTTGTGTCCAAACGATGTTCCTGGGCAAACTCCAGGACCGCCGAACCGAATCCGCCCATGAGAGCGTGATCCTCCACGGTGAACAACGGCCGGGCCGGCGATTCTGACAGAATACGGGAAAGGGTCCCGCTGTCAAGAGGCTTGGCAAAGCGGGCATTAATAACCGTCAGGTCGATTCCCTGGTTTCGAAGCCTCTGCGCCGCCAGAGAGGCATCCATCGCCGTGCTGCCATACGCCAGAATGGTCCCCGCCGAACCGGTCTGAAGGGTCACGGAATGGCCGGTTTCAAACGGCGGACATCGATACTCCGGAGGAAGCGTGGACAGGGAAGGCACCCGGTCGCGGGGATACCGCAGCGCACAGGGTTTTCCGCACGCCAGGGCGAATTTCAGCGCTTCGTGCATTTCCGGCTCATTCGCCGGAGCGGCAAGAACCATGTTGGGCAGGCAACGGAGAAAGGCGATATCGCAGAACCCGTGATGCACAGCGCCGTCGCCGCCGACGAACCCGCCTCGATCCAGGCAAAACACAACGGGCAGATCCTGCAAACAGACCTCATGGAAAATCTGATCGAAACTGCGCTGCAGAAAGGTGGAATAAATGGCGACAACGGGTTTCAGCCCGTTTTTTGCCATTCCCGCGGCGATGGCAACCGCGGCGCTTTCGGCGATGCCGACATCCACCACGCGATCGGGGAATTCCGTTCGGAGATCCGCCAGTCCCGTGCCGTCGGGCATCGCCGCCGTGAGCGCGACAACCCGCGGATCGTTTCGCATCCGCACCGCGAGCGCTTCGGAAAAACAGGCGGTGAAGGTCTTGCCCGAATCCTGGGGAAACAGGGCATGATCGCCGTCGATTTCAAACGGCTGGGGGCTGTGAAACGTGCAGGGATCCTGACTGGCGAACGCGGACCCCCGCCCTTTTTCGGTCTGAACATGAAGGATGACCGGATACTCCATATCCCGAAGCACCGCAAGGATTTTAATCAGCGACAGAATATCGTGCCCATCGACAGGCCCGAACGTGGGGATGCGCAACTGTTCGAATTTCTGCTGGCCGAGAACGGAGGTTTTCAGCCCGTCCTTCAGGCGATGCAACGATTCGTGAATCGTCTGTCCCAGCGGCATGCGATCGACCAGGCGGCGGGTTCGCTGCTGAAGCAGCTCCATCGAGGGAGTTAGCCTCAACTGGGTAAGATAATTCGCGAAAGCCCCCTGAGTTTTGTCAATGGCCATGGTGTTGTCATTGAGAATAATGAGCAGCTGGCGTTTGACCAGCGTGGTGTTGTTGAGCCCTTCGAACGACAATCCGTTGACGATGCTGGCATCGCCGACAAAGGCAACGATTTTCTGGGGGAGGTTCTGCATCTGCGCCGCGACGGCCAGTCCGACGGCGGTTGCCACGGCGGTGCCGGCGTGACCGACAAAAAAGGGATCCGCCGGATGCTCAGCGGGGCTGGGGAATCCGCTGATGCCGTCTTTCTGCCGCAGTGTATCGAACCGCTCGTTTCGGCCGGTCAGGAGTTTATGCGTGTAGCATTGATGACCCACGTCAAACACAAGCCGGTCTGCCGAAAAATCGAACACGTAATGCAGCGCCAGCGTCAGTTCCACGACGCCCAGATTGCTGGCCAGATGCCCCCCGTTGCGGCTGACGGCGGAAAGAATCCGTTTCCGGATTTCCTCGGCCAGATCGTTGAGACGATCCAGGGGCACGGCCCGCACATCCGCGGCGGTTTTGATCGTTTTCAGAATGGTATTCATGCATTTATAACGAATTTGGTTTTATTTGGTTCGATTTCCCAGTTTTTGCGCCAGATGCACCAGGGGGTCCGCCTCGTTTCCCAGCGGCTCCAGCGCCGCCAGGGCCTGCTGGAGATACCGCTGCGCCTGCTGGCGGGAATTGTCCAGCCCCAGGACCGCCGGATAGGTCAATTTTCCGGCCGTATGGTCTTTCTGGGTTTTCTTGCCCATTTCCTCGGCGGTTCCCGTGACGTCCAGAATATCGTCAATGATTTGAAACGCCAGGCCAAGACTCAGGCCGAATTCGCCCAGCATATCCACCGTTCGATCCGAGGCGTCGGCGCACAGCGCACCCATCCGGCAGGCCGCATAAAACATCATGGCCGTTTTGTGCGTATGGATATAATTGACTTTGTCGAGATTTCCCTGCTGGTTCTGATGCAGCAGATCCTCGACCTGCCCTCCGATCATTCCCGGAGCGCCGCAGGCGTACGCCAGTTCCAGGATGAGCCGGCGAGCGAGATTGTCGCTGCGGGCATGCTTGGCGAGGGTATGAAACGCATAGGTCAGCAGGGCATCCCCGGCGAGGATGGCAATCCCGTCGCCAAAGACCTTGTGATTGGTCGGCTGTCCGCGGCGAACGTCATCATCGTCCATGGCGGGCAGATCGTCATGAATCAGGGAATAGGTGTGGACCATCTCCATCGCAGCGGCGGCGGGAGTCGCGACCACGGTTTCCCCGCCGCAGGCTTTGCAGGAAAGCAGGATTACAACCGGTCGGAGCCGCTTGCCGCCGGCCCGCAAACTGTACATCATCGCCTTGCGAAGCATTTCGGGGACCTCCGGATCGTGACAGAGATACCCTTCAATCGCGGTTTCCACGGAGGCGGCCAACTTGCCGTACAGTTGTTCGAACTGCTCATTGCCCGGTTGAGCGGGATTCATACGAATTCCTTTCCCGGCCTTTCCCGTTGGAACAGGATTCCATCCGTTTGTCCTTACTGCTTTAGGTACAATTTGTTACAACCATTTATCAACACGGTATTTTATTTGTTTTCAGGCCCGTATTCAAACACAATCGGGACGGTAAATCGTGGAAACAGGGGAAAAAATGGAAAAAATGGAGAATTGGCGGAACCTGTTCATCGGGTTATGATGATGTATAGGATGGCCTGATCCGGGCCGGCAGGATAACTGTAAAGGTTTGTCATGACAGGACTTTTGACAAAATCGGCGGAATATCTCCGGATGATCCGGTTTTCCCATACCGTTTTTGCGCTGCCTTTTGCGGTACTGGGTGCGTTTCTGGCCGGCAACGGCGGGCAAGGCGGTTTTTGCGGCTGGGAGAAACTGCTTCTGATTGTCCTGTGTATGATATTCGCCCGGAGCGTCGCGATGACCTTCAACCGGATTGCAGATCGGGAAATCGATCGGCGAAATCCCAGGACGGCGGACCGATCCCTGCCTCAGGGAAATATCTCACCCCGCCAGGCATGGGGTTTTTTAGGAATTTGCTCCGGACTCTTTCTGGCAAGCACGGGCTTGTTCTGGAAGGGAATCGCGGGATGGTTTGGATTCGGCAACGTCTGGCCCTTCGCGTTTTCGATTCCCGTTCTGGTGTTTATCTGTTCCTACAGTTACGCCAAGCGTTTCACGCGGTATTGTCATTTCTGGCTGGGCGCATCTCTGATGCTTGCGCCGGTGTGCGCCTGGGGGGCCGTAAGCCCTCCCGAAGGACCCGTGTCTTCGTTTGCCGTGTGGATCCTCGGCGTGGCGGTTCTTGCCTGGACCGCCGGCTTCGACATCCTCTACTCTCTGCAGGATATCGCCGTGGATCAAAAAGAAGGTTTATATTCCATTCCCGCCAAAATGGGGATTGCTCCATCCCTCTGGATCAGCCGTGTCTGCCATGGGGTGAGCATTCTGCTTTTTTTCTGGGTATGGGAGCTGGCAGATTTTGGCGTATTGTATCTGTTTGCCGTATCCGCCGCCTCGGTGTTGCTGGCCTGGGAACACTGGCTGCTTCGGACCAACCCGTCTGGCTGGATTGGGATTCTCTTTGGAACCGTCAACGGTATGGTAAGCATTTTGATCGCAGGAGCGGGAATCGCCGACATTCTGAGACAATAAAGCGGGGACACCGGAATGGCGTCCCCGCGGAATTTTGGTTCTACGGGGAATTTTAGAGGCCGGCTGATTTTTGGATTTTGCGGGCCATATCGGTTTTTTCCCAGGCGTATCCTTCAATGCCAAAATGACCATAGCGAGCCGTATGCAGATAAATCGGCTGAAGCAGTTTGAGGTGATGGATGATGCCCCGGGGAGTCAGTGGGAAGAGCGACTGGATGATATCGGCGATTTTCAAATCGGGAATTTTTCCGGTTCCCTGCGTATCGACCCAGATGGAGACGGGGTCTGCGACGCCGATGGCATAGGCAAGCTGGACTTCGCAGCGATCGGCGATCCCGGAAGCCACGACGTTTTTGGCGATATACCGGGCCATATAGGCGGCGGAACGATCCACCTTGGAGGGGTCTTTTCCGCTGAACGCGCCGCCACCGTGCGCCGCGGCGCCGCCGTAGGTATCCACAATGATTTTCCGTCCGGTCAGGCCGCAATCGCCATGCGGACCGCCAATGACGAAGCGTCCCGTGGGATTCACGTGGATAATCAGGTCTTTATCCACCAGCCGGGCCGGCAGGACCGGCGTAATCACATGATCGATGATCGCCTTGCGGAGCTTGTTATAGTTGATATCGGGGCTGTGCTGGGTGGAAACCACGACGGTATGGATGCGAACCGGTTTGAGTCCCTGGTATTCCACGGTGACCTGGGTTTTGCCATCGGGACGAAGCCATTGGAGTTTTTTCTTTTCCCGCATTTCCGTCAGGCGATTGGAGAGTCTTCGAGCCAGATACATGGGCATGGGCATCAGCGCGGGGGTTTCGCGGCAGGCGTAGCCGAACAGCATGCCCTGATCGCCTGCGCCCTGTTCCTTATGCAGGCCCTGTCCGGCGGTCACGCCCTGGCTGATATCGGGAGACTGTTTGTCAATGCTGGTAATAATCGCACAGGAATGACCGTCAAACCCAATGGCCGGATCGGTATATCCGATATCGCAGATGGTTTTTCGAACCAGAGCGGGAATATCGACAATCGCGCTGGAGGTGATTTCGCCGGCAACGACGGTCAACCCGGTGGTGACCATGGTTTCACAAGCGACACGGCTCCTGGGATCCTTCTCCAGCATGGCATCCAGAATTGCATCGGAAATCTGGTCTGCGACCTTGTCGGGATGTCCCTGATTGACGCACTCGCTGGTAAACAAATGCGTCCGCGAGCAAGAATTCGCCTTTCGGCAACTATTTTTAGCCACTGTGCTTCTCCTGTACTAAAACTGTGTTTCCATATGGGGGAATATAATATCAATTCGCGGGAAAGGGGACAAGAGGAAAGCGGGATAAAACATTCCGGGGGGAATGGCAAGAATCAGGACTTTGTCCGTTCGGCAAGGGCCGAAAGAAACCGCTGCAAATACTGTTTCTGGATGAAGAGATTCAGGGCATCCACGGTTAAATCATGGTTGGCCCCCCAAATGCAAACCCGAAGGTCCTGCAGATTCAGATCCATCTGAATGACCAGGGAATTTTCGACCACCAGGGCGTTGGGAAGTCGTTTCAGGAGGTGGGCCGCGACCGCATTGACCCCCGGGCCGCCGATGGAAATCATCGGAATGCCGTGGAGAGGTTCGGAATTCAAATACCATAAATCGCTGATTACAAGAACTTTAGGGTCATAGTTCACCCCCTGGACATGGGTTTCAATGGTTTGTTTGAGCGAATAGGCCAAGGGTCGGTCGGCCTGCTCGGCACGAAGGGTGGAACCCGTTACAATTAAGATGCCCTTTTCTGCCAGTTGCTTGTCTGGAATCATTCGTATAAACCGGTTGTCCTCCGGCAGACTCCTTAAACCTTTGTCAGTCGCACGTTATCAAATCGAATTCAAGACTCGACATATTATAGTCAGGCGATGGGGATTTGGCATGGGGGAGCGGTTAAAAATTTTGAGAATGTGGCCGGCTGAACCTCGACGCCCAGCCCTGACCCATTCAGAACGGGCAATTTCCCCCCCCACCGAAAGCGGACGCTCGGGCGGACAAGGTCCCGCTGAAGCAGAAAGGTGCTGTAGCCGATTTCCGTAAACCGGACATCGGGAACCATCTGGAGAAATTGAATGCCGGCGGCGGTGAGGATTCCGGATTCTCCCACCATGGCGCCGAGCTGATACTGTTTGGCGGATTTGGAGGCGTATTCGGCCAATCGTATGGACGGGATCAGTCCGCCGTTTTTTCCGATTCGAATATTGAAGTAATCGACCAGATCGTTTTCCGCCAGATAGCGGGCATCAGAGAGAGTCAGCAGCGATTCATCGGCCATGAGGGGGACTTTCGACAAATCCGCCAGCGTTCGCCAGTGGGATTTGTCATTGCGATGCAGGGGTTCCTCCATGCACCGCGCATGAAGAAAGGCAAGCCTTTCACACCGTCCCAGGGCCGTATCAATATCCCAGGCGCCGTTGGCATCGGCTCGAATCGAGATATCCTCCTGAGAAATGTCGCGGGATAAGCAGGATTCGATCCATCGCAGCATCTCCTCATCCCGATCGTCGCCC
Source organism: uncultured Pirellulales bacterium (assembly GCA_964582655.1). Taxonomy (GTDB): domain Bacteria; phylum Planctomycetota; class Phycisphaerae; order Sedimentisphaerales; family SM23-30; genus CAZOTP01. The sequence goes on from CAZOTP010000019.1 coordinate 12,768, forward strand.
AGCTTGATTTTGAAATCGCGCAGGCCATACCATCGCATCAGCCGCGACTGCCAGACGATTTGGTTCCGGGATCCGGTTCCCAGAACTCCGCTGACGGGAGGAGGCTGAACGGAACCGGCCTGCGCAAACGCGCCGAAACCGAGCCAGGGAATAATTTCCGTCACGCTTTCGCCAAAAAAACGGCCGTAAGCATCCAGCAGTGCCAGTTCCACCGCGCCGCGTGCGCAGTTGATATTTTTTCCCTGCAGGTGGAGGCAGGGAAGCTGATCTGCGAAATCCATAACATCGGCATAACGCTTCGGTTCCAAACCGCTGAGCCGCGGCGCGAAAAACGTTTGAATGGTTTCGATGACACTGGAGAGGGTTTCCCCCGTCACATAACCGCGGGGAATCGCCTCTCCGAATCCGATGGTGCCGTCCGCCAGGAGTGCGGCCAGAATCAGGGTTTCGGCGCCGTCCCGGCTCGCGGCGGCATGCGCAAACGGCCTGCGAAACGGCAGGCGTAGCGAATACAGCGTTAATTGTACCAGTCGATTGGACATGGCCTGTCCCATCCGCGGGATATTCCTGAGCCCCCCGCGTTCACGAATCCCGTTCTGCAAACGCATCGCGAGCGAGAAATCCGGTTTTAATGCCCCCGGCGCCCTGGAGACGGACGGACCTTTTCCTTTACGGATTTTTCGGGCGGTTTATTATGGGCCGGGGATTCCAGCACTTTCATGGCTTTTTTCAGATCGGCAACCTTGAGCACGCCGGTAGTACGCCCCCCCCGGGCGCCGGCCGTGCAGTAGGCGTAATTGATATTGATGTGGGCTTCCGCCAGATGGGTCACCACGTCCGCCAGCGCCCCCGGCTCATTGGAGAGATTCAGACACAACACATCCGTTTCATTCACCTGGGCGTTGAGCCGCTGGAGAATGTCCCGCGCCTGCTGCGGCTGCGTCGTGACCACACGAAGGACGCCGTGCTCCACGGAATCCATCATGGTCATCGCCAAAATGTTGATTTTTTCCTTGGCCAGCGAATTGAGGGTTTGCGCCAGAACGCCCGGCTTATTGATGAGAAAGACCGAAAACTGCGTTGCAATATGCATCCTTCACCTCGTTAAAAATTTGGCCGTTTCATCCACTCGTTTTCTCGGATTCCGGTTTTCCCGGAATCCCGACTCCGGCTACCCGGTAAGCCATTTGATCAAACGGGGCACATACAGTTGGCACCCCCCGATATTATACCACGCCGCCCAGAACGACAACCCTGACGCGGCAAATAAAACATACTTCGCGGCCCGCGGGAGGAGCAGGCAGACCAGAATCAGCGCGGCGATTTTTCCCATCGCCGCGAAAAGCGGGCCGGCGACAGGTCCCAGAATCGCGGAGGCAAGCTGAATCACCGGATGCAGCTCTCCCGTCACAGTGTTCTCCCGAAGCATGAAATGGATCGTACTGGCGGCATCACAAAAAATGGCCGCACTGCAGACCCAAAACCATCCCCGACAGGATGCCCAGAAACGAGCCCAACGATTCCGCCAAAAAATCCGGTTCCCAATTCCTGTACTTTGCATCGGCATGAAGATCGCAACAATCAGGGATTCTTGAAACTGTTTAACGCATCCTGGCGGGTGGAGAAAAAGTCGAAAATTTTGTCCAGGCTGGTTACCTTAAAAACGCGATAGAGCTGGGGATCGATTCCGCAAATCACCATTTTTCCCCCCAGCGGCTGGAGTTTCTGACGCATATCCAGAAACACTCCCAGGGTGCGGCTGCTGAGCATCTTGATCGCCGAAAGATCCATCACGATTCGAAGGGGCTTCTGCAGCTCCACCATGTCCATGAGCTGTTTACTCACCCGCTGGACATGAAACGCATCCAAGACCAGGGGATCCAGAAATTCGATAACGGTGATTCCATCCTGCTCTGAAATCCCCAGAAGAGGTTTATCCGACATGGGCCATCCTTATAATCGCTATATTCGCTACAACCATTACACTTTATCTATTTTACCCTTGGCAGAAAAGCATGCAACCCTGAATCGGCATCCTAATTATACGATTAATGCCCTTCCAGAACAATGGAAAGGAGGGAATCTACATTCCGAACAAAGAGGAATTTCAGGCCCTTCATGACATGTTTGGGCAAATCATGCAGATCTTTTTTGTTTCGTTCGGGCAAAATCACGGTTTTGATGCCGGCGCGTTTGGCCGCGAGAACCTTTTCCTTCACCCCGCCGATCGGCAGAACCTGCCCGCGAAGGGTAATCTCACCCGTCATCGCGAGATCCGCCCGAACGGATTTCTGGCAGAATAAGGAGGCAAGGGAGGAATAAATCGCCAAGCCCGCCGATGGGCCGTCCTTGGGAATTGCGCCCGCCGGCACATGAATATGGATATTCTTTTTCTGGAGTTCTTTGGTATTCTGCATGATGTCCCGCAGGCAGGCTACGGCGCCGTTCCGGCGCCGGGTATCAAACGCGATGCTTTTCAGGACGCTCAGCGCCGCCTGAGCGCTTTCCTTCATCACCTCGCCCAATTGACCGGTCAGGATCAATTGCCCGTTGCCGGGGATCAGCGTCGATTCAATAAACAGGATTTCCCCGCCGGAGGGTGTATAGGCCAGACCGGTTGCGACTCCCGGAACGCTGGTCCGCATCGCCAGTTCCGATTCATATTTTTCCGGACCCAGAATCCCCATTAAATGGCTCGATGCAATCACGGCGGATTTTTTCTCGCCGGAGGCGATCTGGGCGGCGGTCGCGCGGCAGACGGCGGCAATCTGGCGCTCCAGCTCTCGGACGCCGGCTTCCCGCGTATAGGACTCGATCAGGGAATTCAGGGCATCGGTTTTCAAACGGAGAGTGCGATCGGTCAATCCATTTTCCTTCAACTGCCGGGGAACCAGATACCGCTTGGCGATCAGCAGCTTTTCCTCATGGGTATAACCGGGCAGCTCCAGCACTTCCAGCCGATCCCGCAGCGCCGGCGGCACGGTTTCCAGGGTATTGGCCGTTCCGATAAACATCACGTTGGACAAATCAAACGGCTGGTCGATGTAGTGATCCGTGAAGGAATTGTTCTGGGCCGGATCCAGCACTTCGAGAAGGGCCGACGCGGGGTCGCCCCGGAAATCCTGGCCGATTTTATCCAGCTCGTCGAGCATGAAAACCGGATTGTTCTGTCCGCACTTGCGAAGCTCCTGAATGATGCGGCCGGGAATGGCTCCGATGTAGGTCCGACGATGCCCCCGAATATCCGCTTCATCGCGGATGCCGCCCAGACTGATTCGCACAAAGGTTCGCCCCATGCTGCGGGCGATGCTCTTTCCGAGGGACGTTTTTCCCACCCCTGGAGGCCCCAGAAAACACAGAATCGGGCTTCGTCCGGCGGGATTCAGCTTGCGGACCGCCAGGAATTCCAGTATCCGCTTTTTGACCTTCGCCAGATTATAATGGTCTTCGTTCAGGATGCGTTTGGCGCGGGGCAGGTTCAGGATATCCTTTGTGCTCTTCGTCCAGGGCAATTCGCACAGCCATTCGATGTAACTTCGCAAAACGCCGAATTCGGGGCTGATGGTGGGAATTTTTTCCAGCCGGGACAATTCCCGCATCGCTTCTTTTTCGACCGGGTCCGGCATCTTGGCGTTCTGAATCATGTCCCGCAGCTCGTTGATCTCGGTGGACCGCTGGTCGCTCTGGCCCAGTTCGGTCTGAATGGCCTTGAGCTGCTCCTGCAGGTAATATTCCCGCTGGGTTTTGTCGATGGACTGGCTGACGCGATTCTGGATTTTCGCGCTGAGCTGGAGCATTTCGAGCTGCGAGGCCATCGCGACGGACAGCTTTTGCAGACGATCCGTCACATCCACCGTTTCGAGCAGTTCCTGTTTGTCGATCACGTTGATGTTGATGTTGGCGGCGAGAAAATCCGCCAGTGCGCCGGGATCGTCGATATTCGTCAGAATCACATTCACTTCATCGGGGATATTCGGCGAAAGCTGGATCATCTGCTGCGCCATATTCCGGACGCTGTTGACAAGGGCGTCGAGCTTTTTGCTCGGCTGAATCTGGGACTGCAGCACTTCAATCCGCGCCTGAAGATAGGGTTCGGACTTGAGCCATTGCACCACCCGAAACCGCACGAGGCCGTGAACCACCAGGCTGTTCTGCCCGTCGGGCATCTTCAGCAGTTTCAGGACCGTCACGGCGGTTCCGATTCCGTATAAATCCTCAAAATGGGGCTGGTTGGTTTTTGGATCCTTCTGGGTGAGTACGCCGATGATTTTTTCGCCGGGCGGGGTGGACGCCAGCAGGCGTTTGCTTCGAGGCCGCCCCACCGCCAGGGGAATCACCGTGCCGGGAAAAACCACCGCGTTGCGAAGGGCCAGAATTCCGATCACCTCCGGGATGGTGTGAACATCATTCTCATTGTTATTGACGGAAGACTGGGAGGCAGACGGAGGCGGAACGGGCACAGGCTCGTTGGCCCGGGGTTTCATCACGGGCAGATCCACCATCGGCTTGGCCACATCCACGTCAATCTGATCCGCCTCATCGGTGTTAAACTGATGCACAATCTCCCGATCCGGAATGATTTCCGAATCGGTTTCGGAATGGTCCGCCGGCTTCGGCCGGGAATCTTCGCGAGGGGATTCGTCAGAAGAGGCGGCAGCCGGTTTTTCCTCGATTTCTACTTGTTTTTTTCGTTTTGCCATGCGTTCTATAGTTATTATATACGTCCTCAAGACTGATTATCGGGTTCACTCAAACCGCGACCGGAGCTTACCGGTTTTCCCCCCCCCTGTCAACAAAGCAAAGCCTTCCGGCCGCCGAAAAATCGGATACCGGAAGGCTTTTTATGCAAAATCCATTCATCCAAACGAGCGGATCAAATGGCTCCCCGCTTGACAAAGACCATGCGGGTTCCCTGGGAATCCAGAATCTGCAATTGCAGCCCGTCTTTGTCGAAATCGGCCGCCTCGACCGCCTCTTTCAATTGGTCAAACGTGTCCACCGGCTTTCCCCCGATCTGAACAATCACATCGCCGGGTTTCAGACCGCTTTGCTCGGCAAGACTGCCGGGCTGCACATTCTCGATCAGAAGTCCCTTGGTACCGGGATCGTAGTTATACCTCTTGGCCGCTTCGGAATCGAGGGGTTTCACCTGAACGCCCAGCCGCGGCTTTTCGGCGGAAGGCTCGGACTGCGGGGGAGCTTCGCGAACCATAAAAGGCTGTTCCGGATGGGTTTTTTCATACTCGGCTTTCGCGACACTGCGGTCTCCCAGCGTAACAGGGATTTCCATCGTCTTGCCCTGGCGCCAGATTTCACAATTCGCGGTATGGTCCGGCGGGATGGTCGCGATATAGTTTTTCAGCCGGTTGGATTCGACGGTTTTCTGCCCGTTGATGGAGAGAATCACATCCTTGGGTTTCAGGCCCGCTTTTTCGGCCGGGCTGCCGGGATTTACGTCGATAATCAGAACGCCCTTCAGCGATTCGGGGATATCGTTCAGCAAATCCGGCGTTTTTTCCAGCATCTTCTTGCGAACTTCTTCCGGCACTTTTCGCAAGCTGTCCAGATCCTGCATGGTGATCCCCAGCCAGCCTCGCTTGACCACTTTATGCTCGATCAACTGTTCCACCACGAACTTGGCGATGTTGCTCGGCACGGCAAAGCCATAGCCGGCGGACACGCCCGTCGGGGTAAAAATATTCGAATTGATTCCGATGATTTCGCCATACAGGTTAATCAGCGGTCCCCCGCTGTTGCCTTTGTTGATATCCGCATCGGTCTGGATAAAATCCTCATAGCCCCATTTCGGTCCGAGGATTCCCGTCTGGCGACCTTTATAGCTGACAATCCCCGACGTGACGGTCTGCGTCAATCCGAAGGGGCTTCCGATGGCCATCACGACATCGCCGACCTGAAGCTGCTCGGAATCGCCAAACACAGCGGCGGGTAGATCTTCTCCTTTGGGATCGAATTTCACGACCGCCAGATCGGTATCGGGATCGGTCATGGTTTCCACCGCTTCGAACTGCCGCCCGTCGGCCAAGATGATCGTCACCTTACTGGTATCCGCCACCACGTGATTGTTGGTGATGACGTATCCGCGTTTGTCAATGATGCAGCCGCTGCCGATCCCTTCGGCATGCTGCTCGTCCCCAAAGGGAAATATCGGCGGCATATCTTTGGACACCGTCAGGGAAACCACCGAAGGCATTACCTGTTCGGCGGCGCGGCGATGCATTCTGTTGACCTGGGAGGCAAGGTCCTTTTCCGCCGAGGTGAGGGGAGAGACGCCGGACTTTCCAAAGACATAAGTCCCTGCCAGTAATATACATAGAACGGAAATCCCAAGCGTTTTCCATCCGTTTTTACCGCCGTGAGAAACGATCATCGTTAATCTCCTTATAAATCGGATTTAGGTTTCATTCCTATATTATAGATAAAGCTTGCGAATCCCTTCATACACAAACAGTTATCTCTTATTTGGCAACAAGTTACGCCGATCCCTCTTCCAACGCCTGATGAAACTGTTCCAGTTGATCCGGTTTCATGTGATAGCAATGCTCCGAATCGGGATAGCGTTTTTCACGGACATCCTGCACATATTGCCGGGCGGCCTGCTGAATGGGCGTGCTGAGGTCGGCGTACCGTTTGGTGAATTTCAGGTTCAAGGCGCCGGGAAGCCCCAACAGCTCATGCAGCACCATGACCTGCGCATCGCAGGCAGGCCCGCTGCCGCAACTGATCACGGGGACATCCAGACGATCCGCAATCGCCTGGGAAACCTCCGCCGTTACACACTCCAGCAAAATGGAACAAGCGCCGGCTTTGACCATCGCGCGTGCATCCTCCAGCAATTGCAGGCCCAATTCCGCCAATCGGGCGGTGACTATCTGTTCGGTCTGATGAATCGCCTGGGGACGAAAGCCCATGTGGGCCATGACGGGCATTCCCGCCCGCGCCAGAGCGGCGACCAGATCGGTATGCCGGCGGTCCACTTCCATCTTGACGGCGTCGCATTCCGCCTCGATCAGAAATCGTCCGGCGTTGCGAATCGCATCTTCCGTACAGACCTGATAGCTCAAAAAGGGCATATCGCCGATCAAGTAGCACGTTGGCGCACCCCGCCGGACCGCTCCTGTCAGGGCGACCATGATATCCATCTTCGCCTGCAGGGAACTTTTATACCCCAGAATCACCTGGGAGAGGGAATCACCGACGAGGAGGCAATCGACGCCGGCCTCTTCCAGGAGGACCGCCGTCGAGTAATCGTAGCAGGTGAGCATGGCGATGGGTTCGCGCTGCCGTTTCATCTGCTTCAGCCGGGCTAACGTGATTTTATCTCGCATAACGCCTCAAATTACCTATCTTAACATAAATAGCAGTTTTTGCCTTGCTTTACAACGAAATTTTCGGGATTTTACGAAAATCCGCAACCTTGGGAAATTGTTGCCTTGACACGGGATGTTACCGCCGTAGAATACTTTGCTCGTAGGGCCAGTTTGCGGATGTGGCGGAATTGGCAGACGCGCAGGTTTCAGGTACCTGTGGGGTTACCCCCATGGAGGTTCGACTCCTCTCATCCGCAATGCCGTGGGGAGGTTTGGCGTGAGAATTGGGGAGGGATAATCCGAATCGCTTTTCCGATCTTACCGGATTTTTCCGGTTTGTCGGAAATGGGCCACCGCTTCTTCGGTGGAACGGAACAGCCGGGAGGCGGTTTCGGTAACGAACGGCGAAGGCGGGACATCGGGTTTCCAGATGACATACACTTCGCGCGTCGCTTCATGGGCGTGCTGGAGTTCCCGCTCGACGCCGCTGGAAATCCCCGGTTTGCCGCCGGGAAGTCGCGGAATATAGGAGACAATCATATCCGACTGGTCGATCAGCTTGAAATCCCGCGCGTAAATCTGGGCGTGGTTATCGCCGGCG
>CAZOTP010000019.1:20706-21606 GCA_964582655.1 uncultured Pirellulales bacterium
TCCGCGACCTCGAACCGAACGGTCTGGCCCAGCACGGAAACCTCCATTCCCTTGTGGCCCTGCTGCGAGGCCTCCAGAGCCAGCTCGCAGAGCTTGACTTCCTCCAGATCGGATGGATCGAACACAATAAACGATTCGGCCATCGTCTGGCGAAATTGGCGAATCTCCTCCAGAATCTCCGGCTGGTCCGCGACATGCGTCATGGGAAAGCTCAGATACGTCCTGGGCATGTCGGGATGGAACACCAGCCGGTAAAACATCAAAGGCGAAATGCCGTCGTTCCCCCGCGAGAGAAGATAAAACCGCGCGGGTGGCTTTCCCGCCACCGGCGCATCGCCGAACAGGCCGGCCGCCGTCGGAGTCTGCCTGACCCGGCTGCCCATCATCATCAGCTCCGTCGCCAGTGTCTCCTCCTCCCGCCAGACCAGAAGGTCCTTGAGCGAATGATCCGTCTGATGCTCCCGAAGCAGCCGCACATGCAGCGAATCCACATTGTCCAGCAGGCAGATATACAAATCCGCATCCAGCTCCTGCAGTTGATCGAAATCGAACGCCGGGAACAGCCCGTGCCTCCACCGGAAACTCGCGTGCGTGTTGATAATCAGGTTCTCCCAGCGATGGCCCTGCGAGAGGATATCCTTGAACACGCTCCGCCGCAGCGAACTCAGCCTGGAAAGAGGCAAATCCAGGATCCGACCCGGCGCGACGTCCGGCGCTTCGGCGTACATCCGCCGGCCGACATGAACCAGCGCCAGCTCCCGGCCGGCTTCATGCGCCATCGCCTTGACCTTCTCCAGGTAAGGACCCTTATCCAGTCCCACAGTTCCGGTCACAATCACTTTCATCCCCCCATTCTGCCCGAAATCCGCCCGTTTGAAAAGCACAATCCCCCCCTACCTC
>CAZOTP010000020.1:0-20156 GCA_964582655.1 uncultured Pirellulales bacterium
GGGATGAGACGGGATTTTTCGGGACAGGCGAGCCGACTTGGGAATGCCGGGAGAACGTCTGGCGATTTTCGAATGAGGCCATTTCCGCTGCCTTTCGATATGATCCGCAGGCGGGCGGACTGTTTATGGATCAGGTTTTGGACCGAAAGCGGAATCGGGCGATGCTTACGATGCCCGCCTCGCTGCTGCGCCTGACCGATCCGGCGGGACAAACGGTTCTGGATATCCAGCAGGGGTGGGATCTCGTCGCGGGCCCGTTTTCTTTGCGGCCGTGCGAGGAAGCCAAACATCGCGGCACGTTTGTCGCCGACTTTGAACTGCGCAGCCGGGGAAACGCCATGCCGGCTGAGGGCCCGATTTATGCGATTCTGAAAATCCATCTTTTCCCCGGAGATGAACCGTATTTTACCGTGGAGCCGATTCTTCAGGGGCGATGGAAGGAAAAGACGCATATCCAGAACGTGCAGTATATTCGGTTTCATCCGGTCAACGGCGGAGGTGTGGTTCCTTTCGCGGATCCGGAGGCTCCGCCTCCAGCGGGGATCGACAAGCACAACCTGAGCGTCTGGTCCCCGCAGCGGATCACCAACCATCATACCCTGCCCTGCACCGACGGATCGGGGGGACTGTGGATTTCCGCGGGGAATTATAATACCAGCGTCCATTCAAGGGGAACGGAAGTGGACATTTCCGCGCTGGCGAATGTGTATCTGGATTCCTATCTGCCCCTCACGAACGGCCGCCTGGGCGCTGTGATGATAGGCGTGTATCAGGGAGCGAGGGAAGCGGCCCTTTTCGATTATCAGCTTTTTCTCATCAAGCACTGGATTGCGGGGGACCACAGAACGGTGCCGACCTGCTATCACGATTACTGGTATGCGACCCGCAAGGGTGTACAGGAGCCGCAGCCGCCCCGGATGGAAAAGCTCGCCCCGCTGATCCGGGAATGCGGATTCGGGATGTTCTGGTTTACGTATGAACACTATGGCGTTTGGCCGGACTGGGGATTCGAGCCGTCGGAGTATTTCCCCGGCGGGGCCAACGCGGAGGATCCAGGGTCTGTTCCGGCGGTTTTCGCGCGGAATGATATTGCTCTGGGGTTATACACCGCGCCGTGCGTGGTCGGAGAAAAACTAAAGTTTGAGCTTCGGCATACGGATTGTCAGCTTTATGGGGATCTGCTCGGCCGGCGGGCGAGACAGGCGAAGGCAAAGTTTTTCTGGTACGAAGATTCCCCTGGCGAAAATTACCCGCTCGATGAGGATTGGCCCAACCAGCCCCGGGGCAATTGCAGCTGGATGTGGCAGGAGGGATATCGGATCGCCCGACAGGCGGCACGGAAACAGGCGCCAGGGCTTGGATTTTCTCGGACGTGGGTTGATTCCGTGGAGCAGCTGGGATGGGCGGAGCTGACGAGCAGCCTAGATGTAGAGGGGATGAAGGGCGGCAATCAATCCGGCGGGCCGACGCGGGAGCATGACCTGTTCCTGGCGGATGCGTGGCGGAACACGGTCTGGAGGCTGGTTCCCGTGTGGCCTTTGATGCACCAGCTTGGGCACCATCCGGTGCACATTCGGGATGAAAAACGCACGTCGGCGGATACGGAATACATCGACAGTTCAGCGGCGATGTACGGGCCTTTTTGCCTGAACGGGCCCTTAATGGAGACAACCCCGCAGGAGCGGGCGATCCATCGCAAGTGGGCGGAGTTCGACTGGAAATACCGCCAGTTTCTGCGGTTTTCCGCGCTGCCGGAATTTGCGGGTGAATCCGGTAAGGTGGACGGGGTGTATCATCTGGCCAACGCGGACCAGGGGGGACTTTGCGGATTTATCGGGCTTTGGAACAAAGATTCAGAGAAAGCGGCGGAGGTGACTTTGCGAATTGCGCCCCGGATGTATCGATTGAACTGGTCCGCGGACATGGAGGCGTGCGTTTGGAACTCGAGGGAAGAAGTTTCTTTCCGAATGGAAAAGGAGGATTATATTGTGGGGCCTTTGAAGCTGGAGCCCCGCTCTTCGGTCGTGCTGGCAATCCGCCAAGGCAAAGATCGAAAAACAAATTGATGAATAGGGCTTGCCTGAGAAAGGGGAAGCCGCTATAAATACTGAAAATTAACTATTTTAACATTTGGAAAGGAACGGACGGTGAGCCGAATCATAGCAAGGAGCATTTGGGTACTGACAGCGGCGGCGGGATTGGTCCTGGCGGGCGGATGCGGCGAGCGGATGCCGCTGATGAAGAGCTTTCAGCTGATAGACGTCGGATCGACGGACTCGGCGACGGTGATGAGCCTGCTGCCCCAGGAGAGCCTGATGCACACGGAAGACGCGGTATCCGCTTTGACGAAGAAAGGCTCGCAGAAGGAGCTGGGCGTGGTTCGCTTCCAGCAGACCGATTCGATGGTGCAGCGGAAGAATTATCTGCTGATGCGGGCCAAATTAACCGTTCCTCCGTTCTCCGAGCAGCAGTTTTACCTGTTTATCGAGGCTCTGGTGCCGGCGGAGGTGCTGGATGCACCGTATGCGGATGAGCAAGCCAGGTCGCTGGCGATTCTGCGGTACGGGCATGAGACGCTGGTGAAGGACGGGAAGGATTTTTCGCAGGATCAGGATACGCTGGGGCTGATCGGGATGGCCCGGACGGCGCTGGGGGTGGGGATTCACGAGGTCACGAGCCGGCCCCGGGAGGCGTATCTTCTGACAAGCAAACAAGGATTCGATTTCGTGCATCCTGTGATGGGGAAATCAAGGATGTTTTTGAAGGCCGATGCGGAAAAACCGAATCTATACACGCTCCAGTTAATCGCCAAGGATACCGTGGACGCCTGGGATCTGTGGTAAGACTTTAACGGGGGCTTTTGAATCCAAGGATAATCTATCTATGTTTGGTTCTAACCTGACACAGATTCAGGAGCGATTGACGAACTGGTGGGAGTTCGGGGACCAGAAGAATCCGTGCCTATTGATGCAGGTTTTGAAGAAGGGGCATGAACCGATCCCGGACAGAGACGATCTGGAGGGATTCTGGACGGATGCGGATTTCGTGATTCGCCGGCAGATGGCTCTCATCGACAACACCGAATATTATGGCCAGGCGGTCCCCTGCCACTATGTGGATCTGGGGTCCAGCGCGATGGTCGGAGCGATGGGCGGGAAAATGGAATTCGTCGATAAGGAGACGGTATGGGCGCACCCCATTTATAATTCCGTGGAGGATGTGCTGAAGGTCCGGCTCGATAAAGAATACAGCTATTACCGCACGATTCGGGAGATTACGCAGCAATCCGCGGCGCTGGCGAAAAACCATCATTATGTAGCTCCGTTTGCGCTGGAGGGGATGACGGATATTCTGGCGGGGCTGTACGGGACGGAAAATTATATGATGGACCTCGTCTGCAATGCGGATCGGGTGAAGCAGGCGATGGAGCATGTCAAGCGGCTTTGGCTGGAGGCGTTTGCGGATATTCAGCAGATTATCGCCGGCAGCGGCAACTTCGGCGGCATCGGATGGGCGGGGGTTTGGGCGCCGGGGACGACGTTTCCGATTCAGGAAGACGCCTCCTACATGATTTCACCGGATATGTTCCGCGAGTTTTGTCTGCCTCATGTGCGAGACATGGTCGACGCGATGGAGTATCCGTTTTATCATCTGGACGGGGTGGGGCAGATTCCCCATCTGGATTGCCTGCTGGAAATCCAGAAAATCAAGGTGATTCAGTGGCAGCCCGGCGCGGGGAAGGAACGGCTGGACCAGTGGTACGATCTCATCCGCCGCATTCTCGCCGCCAAAAAATCCGTCCAGCTCTACGCCCAACCCGACGAGGTGGACAGCCTCGTCCAGGCCGTCGGACCCCGGGGCCTCCTCCTCATCTGCCCCGCCGCCACACACGAGCAGGCCCAGCGGCTCATGGAAAAATACGGGGATTGACGTATTTACTTTTGTGAGTTAAAATAAGGGAGGTATTTAAAAGTTTTCGATTCAGCCAATGCGGAAAGGAGTGATGTTGAATGTCCGAGTGGATCGCCGTGGACCCGCATATTTGCTCCGGCAAACCGATCATACGGGGCACCCGTATCATGGTAAAAAATATTCTGGGGATGGTCGCCGGCGGCTATACCGCGCAGCAGGTGCTCGCCGCGTATCCGGAGCTGAATCTCCAACAGGTGCAGGCAGCCCTGGAATACGCCGCTCAAGTGGTCGACGAAGAACAGGTCATCGCCAATGACTGAGTCGGTTACGGTCTTGCTGGATCAGAATATTCCCGTCACAACCAAAGAATGGTTAGCTTCCAGGCGGCCGTTGTGGAAGATACATCATGCTTTGGAGATGGGGTTGGGGGGACAGTCAGACGAACAAATCTTCCAATGGGCTCAAAAACATAATTCTGTCATCATAACCTATGATGAAGATTTTGCCGATGCAAGGATGTATGCTCTTGGATCACATCATGGAATTATCCGGCTTCGCGTATGGCCTACAACAACAGAAAACACATGTTCGGCTCTGGAACGATTGCTGCAAGGTGTTCCCGATGAACAATGGCAGAAGGGACTGGTTATCATCGATAATCAGAAAATTCGCATTCGTATTCATGACAAATAGGAATTGAACTAAACTATTTCTCGCAGATTTATTGAATTCTGGAGAGAACCTTTTTAAGCAGGAGAAAAAATGAGGTTATGGTGGGAAAACATGTTGGGATGGTTTCGGGTGGGGCGGATGCCGAAGGCTTTGCGGGCGGAGATGGAATCGCAGGGCGGGTTTTTGTTTCTTGCCGAAGGAATTGGGGCAACGGCAGTCTTCCGGAATTTCAAGGCTCCCGGTGTTCGCAGCAATTCCCGGATCATGAAATTCCATGGCTATCTGGCGATGACAGATCGAATGCTGATTCTCTGCGCAAGGTTATTTCATAGAATTGATATCCAGATCGCCTATGACGATCCTCGATTTCAAGCAATTTTATTCCGAATAACAGAAAAACATTTGATTCTGACATTCGATCCATCCCTGTTTTTAGCCGATTCCAGCGGGGAGGTGGAAGTCCGCCTGTGTTTGCCCGATTCCATGCAGGCGGCAAGACTGCTGAGGGAAAAAGGCGCATTCGTGAACATTAAGGAAGAAGTTTCTTAAAAGCGGCTTCTTCCTTTATAAATTTCACGTGTGTGTTACCAAAGCCCACGTTAATTCCTGATCCCCATGTTTCGTAGGCTTCGTATAATACAACCCGGTCCGGCGATACCGGAGTTGGCGGTTTCAGGTAGATGTAACCTGTTTGCAACTCTGGCCGCTGTGGATTCAGAAGATTCTCTTTTTCAATGCCATAGGCATTTAAAACACATAAATGATCCGGCCATTGATTTTCATGCTCCGCGGCAAACTTCTGGCAGGCCTTTACAATTTTTTCCATATTGTTTGCGGATTGATCCCGCTTCGCAGCATCACCGCCATGATATCCTTCGGGTACAGTCATATTGAACAAGGATAAATCCAGATCAAGATCAAATACAATATCAGAATACATGAACTCCACTTGGTCAACATACGCTGACTTATATATTATTTGCACGGGGAGTTTGGTAGCGGGATTCACCCATACCACAAAATCTTTCTTAACGTCTTCCATACGGTGCACTTCAAAGCCCAGTGCATCAATCCCATCGATCTGTCGCCGTCCGATTTCTTTATAAGAATATTCTGGCTTGTTGAGAATGTTTCGGAACGTATCGATAATATTCAAATGACGCTGTTCTACGGAAATGTCGCCCCAGCTTGCCAGCTTTTCTTTAGGCTCCAGAACCACAGCACGCCCCTTTTCAAAATCAGCAACCATAAAGCTTCCATCTGAGTCCTCGCCTCGCATATAAGGCTCGCGAATATATGTTTTCTGCACATGCACGGTTTTGCCTTCTCGTAATGTAGTGACTTTATACGTTAGTGTCCGCGACTGGATTACTTTCTCCACCACCTGGGCAAAAGCCAGATGGCTGTTAAAGCCAAACTGATATACAAAACCTGCGATTATCGCAAACAGCAGAATGGCCGCCGCTGTACCTGTTAGTCTTTTCCTGCTTTTCATGATACGTCTCCAGACCGATTTCTGTTCGGAGAGTTGCCGGCGGGCGTAGGCTTCGAGCACCTGCTGTTCCAGCGCATCGCGATGGGACGGATTGGGGGCATCGTCCATTTTCACCTTTTCAAGAAACTGTTCCAGTTGGTCATCGGATTTGAACATGGTTATTTCACCTCCGGTTGGGGTTCCCGGTTGGCGGCGTTCATGATTTTTCGCAGTTTTTTGAGCGCGCGGGACAACTGGCTGCGGATCGTGGCGGGGCTTCGGCCCAGAATATCGGCAATCTCCGAGGGTTTCAGTTTTTCCCTGTAGCACAATGTGAGGATCGACTGATCCGGCGGTTTCAATCGCAGCAAGGCGTGCCGCAGGAGGAGAATCTGCTCGGATGGATCGTCTTCGGCGCGGTTCGAGGGATTTTGCGGAAGACTCTCCGCCAGAGACAGCAGGAGCTTTTGCCTTCGGATCTTCGTACGCAGAACCGAGTTGGCTTCATTGGTCGCGATGCGGAGGAGCCAGCATCGAAACGCCCGGGCGTTGCCTTCGAACTGGTCCAGATGCTGCACCGCCTGCAGGAACGTCGCGGAGGTTACATCTTCCGCCGCCGCCCGGTTGAACATTCGATGCATGGCGTAGCGGAAGATGTCGTTGTAATGGAACCGATACAGCCGGGCGAAGGAATCGGGATCCCGTTTGGCCCGGGCGACCAGCAGATCGTCGTCCATCGCAAGTTCTTCGGCCACGACTGCTCCTGTCGAATTCGAATTCATCCCATCGATTCTCACTATAGTAATGCCGGAGGGTGAAAATCGCGGCGAAAAATATGGAGAAATCTGGAAATTCTGCTATGGTTTGACTATTCGTTGGATAAACGACGGACCTTAAAGAAACGGAACACGAGATATGACAAAATGTTACGGAATGATTTTTGACGTGGACGGGGTGATCGCGGATACGGAGCCATACAATGCGCGGGCGTCGATTGCGATGTTTGAGGAGTTGTTCGGGGTGAAGGGGGTAAAGCGGGCGGATTTCGATGCGGGGCTGGGGCGCGGCGCGGAAGCGTATGTGCGGGCGGCGGCGACGGTGCACGGATTTGCGATGACGGAGGAGCAGGTGGCGCAGGCGGTGCTGCGGAGGCAGGAGAATTTTCTGAAGATTCTGGCACGGGAGCCGCTGGCGGCGTTTCCGGGAGTGCTCGAATTAATGAAAGCGGGGCTGGCAAGGAAGGATTTTCGGCTGGCAATCGCGACGAGCAGCACGCGGGAGATTTCGGAGCCTACGCTCAAATCCGCAGGTGTGCCTTATGAAAAGATGGCGTATGTGACGGGCAGCGAGATTAAAAACCGCAAGCCCGCGCCGGATTTGTTTTTAACTGCGGCCAGGCGGCTCGATCTGGAGCCTACGCGGTGCGTGGTGTTCGAGGATGCTCCCGACGGCGTGCAGGCGGCGAAAGCGGCGGGGTGCAAGTGTATCGCGGTCACCAATTCCGCGCCGGCGGAGAAACTCACGGCGGCGGACCGGGTGGTGAACAGTCTGGAAGATGTATCCATCGATGAGGCCATACGATGGATCGATGAGGCATAGGAGAAAACGGGATATATTCCCAAATACATTTCACCTTTACCTTGAAAATCCGGATTAACATTCCGAATTTTCAAGGCTGACAAATGGTTATCCCAGATAGACGATGTCGCCGGGTTTGAGGGGGCGGAGCTGTCGGGCTTTTTGCTTGAGCTCTTCCCGGTCCAGCGCGAAAAGCGGAGAGATTTCCAGCAGAAGGTCCGGGGAGCCATCGGATTTTTTGGGGACTTCAATACCGGCGTATTCCATCCAACGCGCGGCGCGGGCAATCTGAAGAGCCTGGGAGGAGGGAAGGCTATCGACGCCGGAAGCGTTTTTGATGGGGGCAAACTGCTCATCGCGGTCGATTTCGAGGATGATGGATTTTCCGGCCAGGGGCAGCGCATCGAAGACGAAGGTTTCCAGCTTGACGGCGTTGGGTTTGTCGGGATTGATGAGGGTCCCGGTGTCGTCGATATAAGGAACTCGTTTGACCGCGCGGTGCCAGGGGAGGGAAAAGCCGTGGAGGTTGATTTTTTCGACAAAGCTGCGGCTGAGGATGTGAATCGCGATGCTGCCCCAGTCGAAGACATAGGAGCCGTCCTTGTTCTTCTGGTGGGCCAGCTCGTTGGGCAGATCGCTGTATTCAATCACGGTGACTTTGCCATCGACGAGGGCGAAATTGCCGACCTTTTCGAGCGGATCGACTTTGTGGACGGCTTTGCTGGACATCTCCGCGTCGGAAACGGCGTGCAGGCCGATGAAGAGCGGATCGATGACATACACCAGCGGATTATCGACCTGGAAATAGCTGATGTATTCGATACCGAGGCGGGACATGTCTTTCAGCGCCCCGCTGTGATGAAGGGCACGGAGGGAGCCGCCATGCCCGTCGGGGGAGACGGAGATGCGCCCCGGGCTTTCCAGGAGGATTTTGCCATCGAGACTGAAACAGGGCATGGTCCCCTGGCTGAAAAGCATAACATGTTCCGGGGCAAGGCCGAAATAGTTGTTCTGCTGAAAGCTTTCGACCGTCTGGGCGTGATTGGCCGGACTGGTCATGATATACCAGGGAACGATGCTGTTGAATCGCCTTTGTACCGCAATGATATATTCCGCGAAGATGCGAAACAGAGTTTTGTTGCGGACAGCGGTGGCGGGGACATTGCCCTTGGGACCGTCGAAATTCAGCCGCGTGCCCATGCCGCCGGCGACCGTGAACGCGGCGACTTTGTGTTCGGCGATCAGGTTTTCACCCCGCTCCAGGGCTTTCTGGTAAAAGGGTTTCTGGTCCTTTTTCGGTACTGCGGGGAATACCGGCGCGGAGATGATTTTTTCCGGCAGATGAATTTCGGGAGCTTGAAGGACGCAGGTTTGAACGAGTTTGTCGATCAGCTCAAAATCCAGAGCCTTGATTTGTTCTAGCAACGCGGTTTGCTCCTCCCGCCCCAGTCGATCCGAGAAGCGGAGGAGGTGTTCCTGCCCGTGTTTTTTCAACATTCGCAAAGCGGCGTCAAAGTTGCCGCGACTCGTTTTTGCCATGATCGTACAGCCTTATCTTTCGGACAGAGGCTTCCTGACGGCAAGCCAGGAACCTTCTGGTCCAACCGTTTTTCGCTACCCCAAAACAAAAGGGAGTATTATCGAATGTATCGGCCAATTGTCCAGTATTTTACCAGCGGCAGGCAATGGAAACCAGTTATCGGTCGTTCATAACTATTTATTGGACGGGGAGTTCAGGGACTGCCTTTGCCGGGCCGATAGTACTAAAAAGGTCCGCCGATGGACTTCGACGGACACCCCGTTGGTTTTGGATAAGGATTGCATCGTGCGACGAATGAGCGTTTGGATTTTGGCGGCGCTGGCGGGAGTCATGGCGATTGCCCTGGCGGTTTCGGCGGAGCCCGGCGTTCCGGCGATTCGAGATCCGCTGCGGAGACAGAAATCCAGGGTTTTGGAGGAAAAACCGGAACCGGTGCTGGATGTGCACGGGGAATACGTCGTCCGCGGATTCAAAGTGCACAACGCCAGCTTGCGGGCGATGCTGAATACCGGAGTGAAAAAACTGACCGGGCAGCCAGATTCCCGCACGGCATGGCGGCAGATTATCCATGATGAAGATGTGATTGCACTGGTGTTCAGTCCCATCGGAGGCAAGGAGCTCGGGACCAACCGGGATTTCGCCGCGGCGATGCTTCTGACTCTGTATGAGGCGGGATTCAAGCCGGAGCAGATCATGCTGGTCGGTCTGGATGAATTGCCCGCCGAAGCGGAGGGAACCAGGCCATGTCGGTACGGCTGGCAGAACAAACCAGTGGAGATCGGCAGCGATTCGGTCATCCTGGCGAAATGGCTCGAGGAAGTGACCGCCATCCTCAATATTCCTCTGCTGATGGATGACAACGCCATCGGGCTTCGGGGGGCAATCGCGAATCTGACATGGCCTCTGATTAAAAGCCCCGCCCGGTTCAACCGGTATGACACCCAGGGGGATCCTTTTTTGGCGGAGATCTACAATCTGCCGGCGATTCGCGGGAAAGTAAGGCTGCATATCGCCAATACGCTTCGGATTCTGTACTGCGGCGGTCCGATTGTCAATCAGCGGTACGTCTGGGAGTATGGCACCGCGATGTTCAGCATGGATCCAGTGGCTCTGGATACGATCGGCGTGAAATTGATCTGCCGCGCCCGGCGCGAATTTTTAATGCCGGAAGGGGCGCCGGAATCGATTGCGGCCCCCTATCTGGATACGGCCCAGGCAATGGGGCTGGGCTATGCCGATTTAAACTTCATTGACTACGATTATTTCAAACATGAAAAATTGAAATAGCCGCCTGCGGCGCATGGAAACCTCCGGATTGGGAAACCACCCCCTTTTGAATCCCCCTTCCCCGCATTTTTCCCTTGTTCCATTCTATCGTGCATTTACAATGGATTGTTTTATCACCGGCGTTAGGATGGAGCCGGATGGAGTCGTACCATGATGATGCATGGGGTCAATATACTGTACGCCTTGGCGGGAATCGGGCTGATGCCCCTTCTGATCTGGCGGATGCTGACCCGGAATCGTTACCGGCGCGGATGGAAGCAGCGCTGGGGGTATGTGCCAGTCCGACGGAACCGCCGGAGCTGCATCTGGATTCACGCCGTGAGCATGGGGGAAATCAACGCCGCGGGAACCCTGATCCGGGAGCTGGAACGGTTTTTGCCGGGGTTCGAAGTGGTCATCAGCACCACCACGGATACCGGCTACGACCGGGCATACAGTCTTTACGGAACCACGCATTCGATTTTCTTCTTTCCGTGGGATTTTTCATGGTGCGTCAAACGGGCATTCGATAGAATCCGGCCCGATCTGTGCATCCTGATGGAATTGGAGGTTTGGCACAATTTTACCGCCGTTGCGGCCCAGCGAAATATCGCCGTTGTGGTCGCAAACGGCCGAATCAGCAGCGGCAAGGGATTTCCGCGGTATAAAAAAATCGCACCGCTGGTTCGCCCGATGTTTCGCAGGCTTTCCCTAGTCTTGGCGCAGGATAAGACCTATGCGGACCGATTCGCCTATCTGGGAGTGCCGGAGAATCGCATCCAAATCGCCGGCTCCCTGAAATATGATACCGCTTCCGTCGCCGATGCCGTGGAAGGAGCCGCGGAACTGGCCAACCAGTTATGTCTGTCCAAACAAGATCCCATCTGGGTTTGCGGAAGTACGGGGCCGGGGGAAGAGACAATCCTTCTGGATGCGTTTGGAATACTTCGCAAAGAGCTGCAACTAAAAGACTTGCGGCTTGTTCTCGTCCCCCGCAAACCGGAGCGGTTTGAGGAAGTGGCCCGGCTGATCCGCCAGCGGGGACTGGGGTTAATCCGCTACAGCGAGGTAAAATCCGGCGCTCGCAAGGTTACGGAGAAGAACCGTCTGGAGATTATTTTAGGGGATACGATGGGGGACCTTCGAACATTTTACAGCCTTGCGGAAGTGGTGTTTGTGGGCCGAACCCTCGTTCCGCTGGGGGGATCGGATATGATGGAAGCAGCGGGGCTTGGAAAGCCGATCGTGGTAGGGCCCTACACGGAAAACTTTTATGAAACCGTTCAGGCTCTGGTCGCCGGAGGCGGCATTGAAGTGGTCGCCGATGGGACGCAGTTGACAGCCGTCACAAGACAGTTATTTCTGAATCCTACAGAGGCCCGGTCGATGGGGATTCGAGGTCGCAAGGTGATCCTGCAGAATCAGGGCGCAACGAGACGAACCGTGGAGGCGATTGTGCGCATATTGGGATATCGGATGCCCCCGTCGGAAACCGGAACCGCCTATCGAACTCCAGCCGCGGAATCGGAAGAATAAATATCCGAAACCTTTCGCGGATTTCCATCGCCTTCGCGCGGGGGAGCGGCAGATGGAGTCGGAAACTCACACGAACGCAACCGGCTTTCCCATAAATCCGCCTCGCAACTCGTGCCTTATTGCCCTCATTCCAGCGCGATGGGATTTCCGTGGTTGTCCCTGGCAAAATACTGCGTCTGTTCATTGGAAAGATCGTAATTGGGACGGATGCCGATGGTCTTGGCAAACTGTTTTTCGAGATCGCAGAGAATCGCTCGTTTCTGATTGAGCAGATACCCGGCGACTGCCGGAGACACCTCGACGTCCAGGGTCACCAGATTGCTTCGCTGAACGGCGGACTGGATATACCGGACAATCTCGATGGAAACGCTTTCGGGCGTTTTGACGACACCGGAGCCGCGGCAATGCGGGCACTCCACATAGCTGCCGCTTTTCAGGGACGGACGAATCCGCTGGCGGGTCATCTCGACAATGCCAAACCGGCTCATCCGCAGAATGCGGTTTCGCGCCCGGTCGCCCGCGACCGCATCGCGCAGGGCCTTCTCCACCGCCTGACGATGCTTGGCGTTGAGCATGTCGATGAAATCAATGATGATGACGCCGCCCAGGTCGCGCAGGCGAAGCTGTCGGGCGATCTCTGGCGCGGCTTCCATATTGATTTTATAGGCGGTGGTTTCGGCGTCTTCATGCACGCGGTATTTTCCGCTGTTCACGTCGATGGCGACGATGGCCTCGGTGGGATCGATGACCAGAGACCCGCCGCTAGCCAGCGGAACGTGGCGGGTCTGGATTTTCTGAATCTCCTCCTCGATTTTATACTTGGTGAAGAGGGGAACCGGACCTTCGTGCAGGACGATTCGGGTTTTCGTGCGGGGCATGGCGATGCGGAGAAAATCGCGGATCTGCTTGAGGGTCTTCTCGGAATCGCAGATGATGCGCTGAATGTTGCTGCTGTAGATGTCGCGGAGGGTGCGAATCACCAGGCTGGATTCCTGATACAGCTCACAGGGGCCGGGTTCGGATTTCATTTTATCCTGGACCCCCTTCCACAAACGGACCAGGTAATTCATATCCTGCTGGAGTTCGCGCTTATTCCGGTCCTCGCTGGCGGTCCGCAGGATGAATCCCATATCCTGGGGCGGCCGGAGCTGGCTGAGAACATCGCGCATTTTCGACCGCGCATCCTCATCCTCGATTTTCCGGGAGACGCCCATGCGGTTCATGCCGGGCATGAGAACCAGAAACCGGCCCGGGATCGACAGATACGTCGTCAGGGTCGGGCCCTTGGTGCCGATGCCTTCCTTGATGACCTGGACAATGATTTCCTGGCCCCGCTTGAGACAGTCCTGAATGGGCGGGCGGTCGCGGCGGGGATGCTTCTGCCCCACGCGCTCGACCGTCCTGACTTTGCTGGGAAAATAGCTGGTGTGCAGATCGCTGATGTGCAGAAAACCGTTCTTCCCGATTCCAAAATCCACAAAGCAGGCCTGAATGCTGGGCTCCACGTTGCAGACTTTTCCCTTGTAGATGTTGCCGACATACCGTATCGTGTTGGACCGCTCGACGTACAGTTCCTCGAGCCTCTGATTTTCCACCACAGCTATCCGGCATTCCTCCTCCTGGGCCATATTGATCAACATTTCTTTCGACAAGTGCAAACCTCTTTTTCTTTCTAATACGGGTTGTATTGGGTATCGCGGATCCATCCGGCGATGATATTCTATGTTTCTTTCCTGTTAATAGTCACACTTCTCCTGCGGATGGGGCGGCATCCGCGCCCGGTTCCTCGTTCCAATCGGGGTATTCGGTGCGCACACGGAGAATCTGGCGAATCTGCCCGGGCGGCAACGCAAACGCATCGCGGATTTCCTCCATGCGGGGCGTGCCGCTCGGATCGATCCGGAGAGTAAATTCCAGATGGTCCCCTTCCAGCCGCAGATGGCGGATCGATTCCTTCAAATCGATGGATTTCCGGGCGTGCCGGGCCGGATTCGGGCGGGAAACCTCCCACTGGCGGCTGGCCTGAAACGCTTCGATCCGCCGCCGCAGCGCATCCCGGTCCGCTTCGTCGCTCAGCGTCAGCCGATACTCCGCCGAAGCGGGCTGACACGACAGGGATCGGGGAATCAGCGACGCGGACAACAGAACCAGCCCGACAGGCAGTTGGCCGGGCAGATGAGCCGTCGCCCGATCGGAGGAATAGTCCTCCGCCAGATAGACCAGAAGCAATTCGTGTTCGGAATGGACTCCCACGCTGCGAGGCAGGGGCAGGGTGATCCGGGGGTGCGGATTAAATCCGCTACTGTACAGAATCGGTACGCCGGCGCGAATCAGCGCCCGCTGCCAGACCGTCATGGTGTCCCGGTGCGAAAAAAACCGCCCGTCCCCGCGGACGGCAAACCAGACGGCCAATTTCATCGTATTCTGCGTGCCTGCTTCCATGCGCACCGTACTAGAGTTCGGGCAAAACCGCCCGCATCTCCGACTTGAGAAAATTGATGATTTGTTTATCCGTTTCAAAGCTCATGGCTTTTCGTGTCATTCGGCGGCACTGCTCCATCGACAGGGAGCGAATCACCTTCTTGATTTCCGGGATCATCGGCGGCGCCAGGCTCAGCGTCGTGGCGCCCAGCCCCAGCAGCAGGGGAATGTATTCGACCTCCGACGCCATTTCCCCGCAGACGCTCAGCTCGATCTTCGCGCGATTGGCCGATTTGATGATTTTCTGGAGCAGATTCAGAACCGCCGGGTGCGCCGGGCTGTACAGATGCGCCACTTCCTCATTGCCCCGGTCCACCGCCAGCGTGTACTGAATCAGATCGTTGGTCCCGATGCTGAAAAAATCCACCTCGTCGGCCAGCTCGTCGCAGGAAATCGCCGCCGCCGGCGTCTCGATCATGCACCCCAGAGGGAGGGTCTCGTCAAACGGAATGCCGTCTTCTTCCAGGTCCTCCTTCACATCGGCGACAATCCATTTCGCCTGTCTCAATTCGAGCATGGTCGTCACCAGCGGGAACATCATTTTCAGATTCCCGTGCGCCGAGGCCCGCAGGATGGCGCGAATCTGGTTCTTGAACATGGGCAGATTCTGCAGGCAATAGCGGATGGACCGCAGTCCCAGAAACGGATTCGGCTCCCGCGAAGGACGCTTTCCCTGCGTGAATTTGTCCGCCCCCAGATCCACGGTCCGGATCGTGATGGGACTGTCGCCCAGAATATGGATCGTCTTCAAATAGGCCTGGTAATGGTCTTCCTCCGTCGGCTCATGGTCCGCTTCCAGGTACAGAAATTCGGTCCGGTACAGGCCGATGCCCTCCCCGCCTTTCTGTTTGATGATTTCGGCTTCATACGGAAATTCAATGTTGCCCAGCAGCGTGATGTGATGATGATCCGTGGTTTCCGCCGGCAGTTCCGTCAGGGCGTCGAGCGTCTGTTCGCGGGCCAGAATCCGGGCCTCGAACGCGCTGTATTCCCGAATGGTTTCCTCGTCCGGATTGATAATCACGGTCCCGCGGTTGCCGTCGATGATGACCGTGTCGCCGGCGGTGATGGATTCGGTGATGCGGCCCAGCGCCACCACGGCGGGAATCCCCAGGCTCCGGGCGACAATCGCCGTATGGGAGGTTCGGCCGCCGGCGTCCGTCGCCATTCCCTTGATGTAGGTCCGGTTGAACGATGCCGTCTGGATGGGATTCAGATCATGGGCGATCACCACCACCGGCTCGGTCAGATGCCCCAGATCCTCGCGCCGACGGCCGATCAGATGCCGCAGCAGCCGCTTTTCAATGTCATAAATATCCGCCGCACGCTCGGAAATATACGTATCCTTCGCCTGGGCGAAATGTCCGGCAATATCGCGCAGCGTCTCGCTGACGGCGAATTCCGCCGTGTACCGCTTCTGCTGAATCAGGTCGGTGATTTTTTTCCGCAGCGTGCGGTCCCGGAGAAAATGCAGATGAACCGCGAAAAGATCCTTCACGCGGCTGTCCCACACCTTGGCCTGGTCCATCTGCAGGTGGGTCAGCTCTTCGGTCGCGTCGAGAAACGCCTGGCGCAGCCGCTGGATTTCGTCCCGGCACTGCGCGTTGGAAATCCGCCGGCGGGGAATGCGTATATCCTCCGCCTCCAGCACCACGGCGGTGCAATGCACCACGCCGGGCGAGACCCCTATGCCTTTGAGAATTTCCATTCAACCATTCGCTTCTTGGGTTTCGATCAGGGCGGCCAGGGCTTCCACAGCCTGCGAGGCGTCCTGGCCCCGCGCCCGAATCCGCAATTCCGTTCCCCGCGTGGCCGCCAGCATCGTCATCTGCATAATGCTTTTCCCGTCCACCGTTTGATGGTCCTTAATCACCTGGATCTGCGAGGAAAACGAATTGGCGCATTCCACAAATTTCATCGCCGGGCGCATGTGAAGCCCGTCCTCTGCCGCGACCACGGCGATGCGTTCGGCCGAATTGTCTTTTGCGGTTGACACCATGTTCATTTTCGTTTGTATCGGTTCCGCCGGTTCGCCAAGCCCCGCCGGTCTGGAATCCGTACAGGCTTCAGCCGTTTTACAATCCGCTGTCCTGATGGGCGTCATCCGCTTCCTGCAGAAGATCCACAATCGCCTGCTGCGTATCCGCCTGACGCAGGAACTTACGGAACATTTCTTTCTGAAGATGAGAGAAAAGGCTTTCCATCGCTTCCAGATGTTTGTCGGGATTGTTCGGCGGACTCAGCAGCAGCAGCACCGAATACACCGGCGCTTTATCCAGCGACTGGAAATCAATCCCCGTTTTGCTGCATCCGACCGTCCCGACGATTTTCGTCACGCTGGGATGTTTGATATGCGGAACCGCAATCCCCTTGCCAATCCCGGTGCTTCCCTGATTTTCCCGTTCGATCAACTGCCGGGTAATTTCTTCCACATGCTGGGATTTGACCTTCCCGGCCTTGGACAATGCTTCCACCAGCTCCTGAATGACCTCATCGCGGTTCTCCGATTTCAACTGGGGGACAATGGCCTGGGACACCATAAAATCACTCAACTTCATTTCCGTATTACTCCTGTTACAGCAATCACTTACAAACATGCGTCTGGCGATGATACGGAATTCCATTCACCGCCGGGAAAGCCCCGGGGGGCTTGGCGCGCCATTGTAGCCGGAACAACCCTGCCCCTTCCAGTAAAAACCCCCCAGGGAAAAAATTACATAGTCTCCCCCCTTGCTTCTAATTCCAGACAGAATCGCAAGTTGCCGAATTTATTCCCCGGCCGGTTCCGTTAATGCATCCGCCGTTCTGGCTCGACCTTTTCGGCTGCGGTATTTTTCCTTATGCTTGGTGAGCTGCCGTTCCAGCTTGTCCACGGCCTCATCCACGCTGGCATACATATCTTCACTCGACGTCGTGACTACAAATCGCTGGGCATTGTTATCGGCCTTTAGCATCATCTCCAGCTTATAAACCAGGCTTTCCTGAATAATCGTGACTTCTATTTCGGAAATTCGGTTGTTGTACTTCGGCAGCCGCGAAAGCTTCTTTTCCACATAGCCCCGCATCGCCTCGGTTACATCCATGTGCCTTCCGGTAATTTTAATCAGCACGATCAGAACTCCTTTCCAAAGACAACTCCAGTTCGTTTTGTCCGTACATCACATTTAATTCTACTGAAAAAAGAGGAAAAAAGCCAACGAATACGGCAATTTTCTTGTGATTTTCATCCGACTGTTCGCCCCGCCCTAAAATCAGGATGGATCGGTCTGACCTGTCCGGGGCTTTCCAAGAACCGTCAAACTGCGGGAAACTCCATTCCTCCAACTTCGGATCCGTTCAGGAAATCGTACCTGCGGTTCGAAGGAGAATGGGGCGGAACGACTGCGACCGATAACATCCATGCCGTTTATCTCGCTAAATCAACTCACCCCAGACCCTCTCCGGATACCTTCTTTCCCCGGCCATGAAATATTTTGATCTCCGTATGTCATTTATTTATAATACTTTATGGAATTCATAGGAGTTTTTATGGCGAACGGCCGCAAATTCTCTTGACAGTTTTTTCCATTTTCTATACAGTAATTAACACTGGCAGAGGAGAAGAATAGAGTTTTGAGCTTCTGGTCAAGCTTTTGTAGGAATCTTTCGGCATTCCCTGCCTGGGTCAATTTTTCTAAGTTGTTTTCTATGCCATTTTAGGGAAGTTGATGGGGATGTTATCACCCGTTTTTTGAGGTTTGGAATCGTGATTTCTGCAATTGCCTCAAGAATCCAGAGTTATCCCTCCGGAAACAGTCATATTACCCTAATTATTCGTTTAAGTGAACACCGAAAACTGTCGAATGGAGTACTGGTTTGTTTGCATGGACTCCATTTCCATCCCAACAAATGCCTAAAATAATATGACAACAACACAACCACTTATCAATAGTCTCTGTTATATTGCCCCTTCCGGCAATAACGAAAGGAGGATTGGAACGTAAAAAAAGTTTGGTTTGTATGTATTGGATTTTCAAGTAGTTACCTGTTTTTCATGGGCGGCGGTCGCCAGTGAAAACGGGTGAATTTTGAAGAGGAGAATCATGATGTTTAAGAAGATTTCTCTGGTATTGACAATGGTATTGGCGCTGACAGGCTCCAGTTTCGCCGCCACATATTATGTAGCGGCGGGCTCGGCCGGCGCCGGGACGGCCTGGTCGGATGCGTTCGGCAATCTGGATGCGGCCCTGGCGGTCGCGATCAGCGGTGATACTGTCCAAGTGGCGGCCGGGAATTATGTTCCCTCGGGCGCTACATTCACGGTTCCTGCCGGCGTGACAGTCAAGGGCGGCTGGACGAACTATGTGACCAGCTATGGCAACGTCACCAACATTGGTGAGCTTTACAATCCCAAGACGTATCAGACCGTCCTGAGCGGCGATACCAATGGCGATGATCTGTTTGCCAATCTGTATGCCGATGACGGGGCGCTGGACGCCATGCCCAGCCGCGCGGACAACAAGGCTGCCATCATGACCCTGTCGGGCAACGCCACCGTCGATGGCTTCTATTTCGTGAATGGCGGAACGGTTCCTAGTGCTAATACGGCAGGCGGCATTGTGTGCGGCGCTGGCGCCGCGGTCACCATCCAGAACTGCGAATTCATGGGCTGTGTCGGCAGTACCGCCGGGGCTATCTCGGCCAGCAGCGCGACCCTGACCCTGACCAACTGCTATTTCACCGGAAACGTTTCCTATCAGGCCAGCTGTACCCGCGGCACCGGCACGCAGACCATCACCAAATGCACCCTCAAGGGCAACAGCAATACGGGTGAAAACGCCGGCGGATTCCGTTGGGACACCAGCGCAGGCGCGACATTTACAATGACCGACTGCGTAGTGTTGGACAGCGTCAGCGGTTTGGTATCCGCGTTCGGTTCGCTGTATTTGCGCGGCGGCAACAGCTGCACAATGAATATCAGCAAATGCGTGTTCCTCAACGATGAAGCGGATGGCGCCAGCACGTTCCTGTACAACAGCGGCAGCTCGGCGGTCCAGACCTACAACTTCACGAACTGCCTGTGGGCCGGCTGCGAAGGCGGCACCAGCAATGGCGTGTTTTTGATTCGTCCGCGGTATGCCGGCGGCACCACGACGGTGAACCTCACCAACTGCACCGTGGCGGATAACAAAGATACGGGCAATTACGGCATCAAAGCCTATGCCGGCTCCGGTCTGGCGAACACCAGCTTTGTCCTGAATATCAAGAACTCGATTCTGTGGGGCAACAGCGGCGCCCAGGTCCTCTGGGATACCACTTCGCTGAGCTTCACCGACACCACCTACAACCCGTTCAAGATCAGCTACAGCTGCATCGACACCGTCGATCCGAACAACTATCCGGCGATCAACCCGATCAGCGGGATCCCGACGGGTCTGGTTGTCGCCAATCCGCAGTTTGTCGGCGGCGGCGATTATCACCTCCAGAGCACCAGCCCCTGCATCGACAAGGGCGATCCGGCGAGCAGCTATGCCAACGAGCCGAAGTGGCTCAACGGCTGCCGCGTGAACATGGGCGCCTACGGCAACACGAAGGAAGCGGCGACCACGACGACGTGCGTGGCCCTGACGGCGGACACCAACGGCGACTGCCGCGTGAACAACGCCGACCTGCTGACCCTCCGCGGACAGTGGCTCAAGACCTGCCCGTAATACTTCA
>CAZOTP010000021.1:0-19615 GCA_964582655.1 uncultured Pirellulales bacterium
GCGCCGGGTGTACGGGTAACGAACGGGAGCGAGGTATCGCTAAGAAAATCTGTAAATCATTACAAATAATAGACTAACGATCAAATCTGGGGGGGGTTCGTCTGTGATTCATCGCGGTGTATTCGTGGGGTTTTCAGGCGATTCATCCCGATAACAGTCCACAATTTTCAAAAAACGGATATAAAGCCCCATTTCCGAACGGTGAAAATTGACGTAACTCTTTATTTTATCTTTTTAAAAAAAATCCCTTGCTGTTGAGAAGTCTTTGTATTATACTAAATTACGTCATGTTGAAGATAAAAATCGCAATTCCATCATAAAAACGTACTAAGTGTGAAAGGATTCTGGTTGTTTGGATGGTAATGAATACCGATACGAGTGTCCCATTTAACCGGAGAACAGGATCATGACTACCATTACGAAAAAGGAACTGATTGATCGAATCGCCGAACGGACCAACAACAAGCGCGTTGTGGTGAAACGGATCATCCAGGCATTTCTGGATGACATCGTGGAAGAGCTGGGTCAGGATAACCGACTGGAATTTCGGGACTTCGGTGTATTCGAGTGCAAATCACGAGCGGCCCGGGTAGCTCAGAATCCCAAGACACTGGAACGTGTGAAGGTTCCCCCCAAACGAACGGTTAAATTTAAAGTGGGCCGCCTGATGAAGCTCCGTCTTCAGCAGCAGGACATGAAAGATTCAGCATCGGTGTCGTAAAGGCGTATTTGCGCTAGCCGAACAACCCCCTTGCTACCGTCGTTGAATAAGGTTGTAATGGTGTGTATGTTGGATGTTTAGTAAGGTTTTGTGCGAGCAGCGAATGGGGTTGGCCTCGTGGATCAGGCAAAACCGGCGATATTGAGAGTGGGTTCCATTCTCCATAACATTCGTTTTGCAAAGGATCGATCATGTCGGAAGGCACGGTTAAATGGTTTAACGCGAGGAAGGGTTTCGGATTTATCAATGACAAGAAAGCGGGGGATGTATTTGTGCATTATACCCAGATTCAGGGGCAGGAAGACCGCAAGATTTTATTGGAAGGCGATCTGGTCGAATATGAGGTCGTGCAGGGCGAAAAAGGGCCCAAAGCCTCGAACGTGGTAAAAAAGGCCTGAAGGCCGGGTTTTAAGGAATCAGCAGCCAACGGTGCGGAAAATGAGTCCGCATCGTTTTTTTATGGGGTTGGAAAAACCGGTATCCGGGGCAAAAATATCTTGCAATGAGACCGGAGAGTTTTATGATGTTCGTCTTTTATGGAGATGAACGTTGATCCGTAACGCGAGGCTGGATGATGTCCCGGCGATCCGGGAACTGATTAACGGCTATGCCGAACTGGGCAAAATGCTTTTTCGCTCCCTGGCGAACCTGTATGAGAATGTTCGCGATTTCCAGGTATGCGAAATGGAAGGGCAGGTGGTTGGGTGCTGCGCCCTTCAGATTGTCTGGGGGGATCTGGCGGAGGTGAAGTCTCTGGCCGTGCGGGAGGATTTTCAGGGAAAAGGAATTGGGCGGGCGCTGGTGGAGGCGGTGTTTCAGGAGGCCCGAGAGCTTCATCTGCCTCGGGTGTTTACCCTCACCCTGGCCGAAGATTTTTTTGCCCACCTGCAGTTTACCCGGATTCCGATGGACAGCCTGCCTCACAAGGTATGGACGGAATGCGTACACTGCCCCAAACGCGAACAGTGCGATGAAATCGCGATGGAATACCGGCTGGATTCGCCCGCCGCGGCGGATTAATAGAGATATTTTTGGGCGAGTTTCCGCAGGTGTTTTGGAACGCTTTCGTCCCTTGCCACGGTCGTTAAAAAGGATGTCAGCGAAGGATTGTTTCGGTTTTCCCGGATGATCATCTCCAGAACCAGATGTCGAATGTCCAACTGGCGAGCGTTTTGAAACGCGCGAGTGAGGCGTTCGAACCTCTGGTCGGGGGATTCCCGGCTCCGGGGATCGAGAATGTCATGGGGATTCTCAAGGTTTTCGTCGGATTCCCTCGGGAGATCGCCCATGGATTCGATTGCCTGGCTGGTTCTTCGGTTGTGGGCCTCCAGCCCGATCCCCGGCGCGATATCGATGGGGAATTCGTTGACTTCACGAATGGTGTAATATCGCTTCCCGGCGACGTTGGTGATGTTCTGAAACGTCAGGGTGAGAGTGATGTCATTGGGGAAATCGAGTGTCGCACCGTCGGGCGAGACCTGCATGGCGGCAACGAAATCGTCCCCGGCGTATTTTTTCAGATATTTTCGAATCCGGTTGAAATGGTCGAAATAGATGATCCGATCCTGCTTGCCGATGGTGGTCGCGGCTTTTCTCTCCGAATTCAGCAGGTGGTAGCATTCCTGGTAATTTTCCTGTTCCAGACTGGTAAAAAATTCCTGGGCCGCCACCGGTCCGGATTCCGGCAGACGTAAATCGGTGGCCTGAAACCACAGCCGATAGACGCCCTTGTAAAGAAGCCAGGTGGGAATCAGAATCGCCGCGGCAATCAGCAGGACTTTCAGGAGGGGGCGAACCATTTCCCAATCGAGGCGGGAATTTGCCGGTTTTCGCCGGTCGGGATGCACCGTCGGCTTGCTGAGCCAGTTCCCGCAGTCGCTGCAGCGAAGGTTGGATTCCGGATTGATCGTACCGCAATGGGGGCAAACGCGATCCATGACAGGGATTCCTATGGATTGGGCGCGGCATTCTCGGCCGGCGCTGGATTTTGCGGCGCCTGTCCTGTCGGCGGGGCGGCAGGCGAAGCTGTTGGGGGTACGGCATTGGCCGGCGGCGCGGGCGAGGGCTGAACAATCTGTCGGTATTGCCGCCACGCCTCTTTTCGTTTTTCGGGGGATTCCGACAGCGGATACGCCGTCAAACGCGGGTCCAGTTTGGGCAGTATCGCCGGCAGGGCGGGATTTTCCTTCCCCGCATCGAGATTGTGTTCTCCCCGCTCGATCAAAAGAAGCGTAACCTCGCGAACCCGCTGCGTCCATTTTTGCCGGATTTCCTCGTCCGGGAATGTTTTCAATGGTACAATCCAATCCGCCAGAATCCGTGCGGAACGGAGAATCTGGGATTCATCGGATGGATCGGGAGTCCGGCACTGTTCTTCAATGAGGTCCAGAGCCTGTTTCGAGGCGGGCCTGGGAAATAATTTCTGGAATTCGCGGCGGGGATTTTCGTTCAAAGCGTCATCCTCGCGGTTCTGCAGCGCCAGTTGAATCAGGGCCAGGCGATACAGGTCTTTCTTTTCTTCCACGAGATTGGTATTCAGCAGAGATTCATACCACTTCATGGCCTGGGGGATCTGGTTGTGCTTGACCGCCAGATCGGCCTGGGATTTCAGGGCAAAAATTTCCTGCGCCGGATCGACGGCCTGTCCGGCGGTTTTGGCCTGGGTGATTTTTTCCCACAGGCTCAGAACCGCCTGTTCAAACAGAAGCTGCTCATTGGGAGAAGAGGCATTGGCCAGCGACTGCGTGACGGAAAATATATCCGACAGAGGCAGGGCCGACACGATTTGCAGAAACGCTCCCCGAAGGGATTCTGCCGTATCAACGTTGGTTTCGCTGCTGAGCCGCTCCCGAAGAAGCGTCAAATGGGGAATTCCCCCAAAATTTTTGATGGCGTCAATGACCGCGAAGCGCACCGCCGGACTGGGGTCGTTGAGCAGATTTTGTTCCTGCAGCAGCGTCGGGAGAGCCTGATGACGATGGAGGGCGGCGAGGGCCTGCACGGCGGAGCGGCGGATGGCTTGGTCCGAATCGCGAAGGGCGGTTTTCAGAATCGCGTCAAAATGGGTAATTACGTGGGCCCGATATTTTTCCTGGGCGCCGATGGGCGCCATGGCCAGAATGACTTCTTTTCGAATATCGGTCGCCTGGGGCCAGCGTTTGTAGCATCCGGCAAGATGCTGGAGGATGGAAATAACCTGTTTTTCGGTCAGCGAGGAGAGCGGGGCACTGCACATTTTTCCCAGCGCCCGCGCGGCCTGTGCGGCGACGGCCGGGTGAGGTGAGTCCAGGAATTCCACGGCCGCCTCCACGGCCGGCAAATAGACCAGCGTTCCCAGCACATCCAGAATCGCCGCCTGATTCGGAGGGGATTGCTCCTGGGACAACTGCATCTGTAAATTGGGAGCGACCGGCTGGGAGGCATTCACCAGTTTTCCCAGTGAGGTGATGGCATGGAAACGAATGGCTTCCTGGGGATCCGATATGTACGGCGTCAAAAGCTCCACCAGAGAAGCGGCCGCCGGTCCGGTCTGGACGGCGGCGCCGGAACACCAGTTGTCGATGCACTGCAGGGCCCAAAGACGCAGGGATTCATCCGTTTGATCGCGGAGAATGTGCTGCAGGTAATTCAGGCGCGCCGCTTCGTCCGGAAGTTTTTCAAACTCCCCGTCGAGCATTCGGAAATAGCGGCTTTGCCACAGTTTTTCCGACTGTCGAATATCCTCGATTTTCCGGCGGGAAAGAGACAGCTGATTCTCGCGGAACAGAAGCTGTCTCTGGAGGAATTCCTGATCGGTCATATTCTGCAGAAGGGGGAGATACTGGCTTTTGATCTGTTCACGGTAAACGGAGACGGAGATATCCAGCATCTGGCGGAGAATGTCCTCCGCCGCGGCCGCCAGAACCGGCTGGGGATCATCCAGAAGGGCCGCAAGTATCAGAGCGGCGTTTCGGTTGGGAATCCACTGAAGGGACTGGATGGCAGCCAGTCGATTCGGCAAGGGAGCCTCGGGATCCAGAGCCGTGTCCGTCAGGCGGTTGACAATGCCGTCGTGACCGGCGGCTAAGGCCTTCCCCGCCCAGCGTGAAAGCTCCTCATGCCCGGAATACAGAGCCCCCAGCAACGGATCGATGAAGACCTTCGTTTGGGCAGAGGGCAGAGAAGGCGGCGGAACAGTCTGGCCGGCCAAGGATGCGATGGCCTGACAGAGAATGATTTTGGTATCAATCCGGTTGGGCTGTTCGAACAACTGGATTAAAGCGGGGTAGCTCTCGGGATCCTGAAGGAGGGCCTGAGCCTGCTGAAGCCGGAGGGGCGGGTCCGTCGTTTCCGAGGTTAAGACCTGGATCATGGCCTGATTTTTTGTGGGAATGGGCGGCTGTTCCTGCCCTATTATCGGCGGGGCGAGCAAAGAGAAAATCAAACCCGAAACCGCCGCGCAGATTACCGTCCGGAGTCCCCATTTCCCTCTTGAACCACAAACGCTGTCCGGCCAATGCATCGCGGGTCTCTCTCGTTTTTCAGCCTTCCTATATCCTATTAGACTACAGACAAGCGAAATGGTTTCCTGTTAGGCCGATCTGCAGCCATTTTTTCTACGTTACGCCTTTTTCCCGGTTCTGTCAAGCCGGCGGAAAAGAAGTCAAAAATGCAAACGAGTCTTGCTCCCCGGCCTCGCTTACTTTATAATCTATCTGATGTTAGAGTGCCTGGAGTTGGAAAATTCGGAAGATTTTCCGACATCCATCTGAAAACCGAGATTATCCGTTTATCGGACGGGGGATCAGGACGGAAGAGGATATGGAATTGAACGCCGGACAGCGCCGAGGCCAGAGTCGATCATGAGCAAACGCGTCCGATCCCTGTTCTGGCTGTTTCTGTCGCTTTTGGCGGTAGGCTTCCTTGCGTGGAAAGTTTTCCGCGATGAACTTCTGTGGACGACGTTTCGGCAGTCCATTCTCCAGATGCACTGGCAATGGACGATCCCGGGGATGGCGTTGTATTTTATTGCCCAGCCGCTGCTGGCGACCCGCTGGCTGATCCTGCTTCGGGTACAGCAGGTCCGAATTACCATCTTTCAGGCCGTTAAACTCACGTGGCTGGGGCTTTTTTACAACAATGTGATGCCCGGGGCCGTAGGCGGCGACCTTCTGAAGGGCTGGTACATTACCCATCACAGCCCGTCCACGCACAAGCTGCAGGCGGCGGTTACGGTGTTTGTGGATCGTCTCATGGGCCTGGTAGGAATGATTCTCGTCGGGGCGGTGTCCAGCATGTTTGCCCAGACCGATCTGGAATTCAACGGCATTCAGGTGCGCAAGATTATCTGGATTCTTTTTGCGGGGCTTTCCGTTCTGGCCATTCTGTTTTTAAGCCGTCATGTCCGTCAGGCGCTCCGGATCAGCGTTTTGATGAAAAAGCTGCCCTTTGCCATGCAGCTTTATAAGGTGGATTCCGCGATACGGTTGTATCGTTCCCATGTCGGCTCAGTTGTTGTATCACTGCTCCTGACGGCGGGGATTCAGGGGATTGCGATCCTGGCCGTCTGGATGTTGTCGCAGGCCATGGGATTTGAAAAGGTTCGTTTTACGCAGTGTCTGATTATCATGCCTATTGTATGGCTGATCAGCGCGGCCATCCCCGTTCCGGCGGGGCTTGGCATCACGGAAGGCAGCATAGTAGGCCTGTTCCGGTATGCGATTAATCCGGAAGATCCGGCATCGGCGATGGGACAGGCGGCGGCCCTGGCGGTGATGTTTCGTTTGTTGATGATTTACTTCGCTTCGCTGCCGGGAGTTTTTGTCCCTCTGTTTGGCGGCCATCTGCCGCAATCGTCTCAGATTGAACACGAAATGCAACCGGAAGAACCGACTCTGAAATGAATACGGATTGTTCGTGTAATATATTGTTATTTATAGGCTTACCGCTTATCGGGTATTTTGTTGGTTCCGTCCCTTTTGGGCTTCTCATCGGATTTTTCCGCGGGGTCGATGTGCGAACGCAAGGCAGCGGGAACATCGGTTCCACCAATGTAGGACGCGTATTGGGCCGAAAATGGGGCTATCTGTGCTTTGTTCTGGATGTTCTCAAGGGAGTTCTTCCGGTCGTGATCGCCGGACGACTGCTGCGGGGCGGCGGGCCGCATACAGGGGCAATACCGGCAATAACCTCCCAATGGATTTGGCTGGCGACGGGTGCGGGATGCATTCTGGGGCACATGTTTTCGGTTTTTCTGAAATTCAAGGGGGGCAAAGGCGTCGCGACATCCCTGGGAGTGGTTCTTGGAATCAGTCCGGTTTTTACCTTAACGGGGGTGTTCGCTTTTGCCGTATGGCTTGGGGTTTGGGGCTGGAGCCGGTATGTCTCGCTGGCATCGATAATCGCCGCGATTTCCTTTCCGGTGGGCTTCGGGATGCTGATTTATCGACTGGAGAGCTGGACCCTGAAAGCATTATGGCCGATGTTTGCCTTTAGCTGCCTGATGGCGATTCTGGTGATTGTGAAGCATCGCAGCAATATATCCCGGCTTCTTGCGGGGACGGAAAACCGGGGGGGCAAAAAGGGCTGACCAGGATGGAGAGACGCCGAATATTATATGCCGGGCATGGGCAGGGGGTGGGATTTCGCTATACGACGGTGCGGGTTGCAACTGGATTTGATATCACGGGATTTGTCCGCAATCTTCCGGACGGCCGTGTCGAAGTCATTGCGGAAGGAGAGGATGAGGAACTTACGGCATTTCAGCAGGCCCTTGGCGAAGCGATGAGCGGTTATATCCGCAAGATCGAGGCCCATACGGAATCCCCGACGGGGGAATTTAAACGGTTTGAAATCCGCTTCTAAGGGACAGAAAAAAGGCGGCGAAATTCTGTTTGGTATTTCCGGCCAGTCTTGTACTATAGTCCCCCGGAACAAGATGTTAGAGAAATGAGACAGAAATGAATCAATCCGGCAATACTCTCTTCCGCGACATGAAGAAACACATCAGCAAACGGCTGCTGTCGGGCATGCTGGTTCTCGTACCCGTGGGCATCACTCTTCTGCTGATGCGATGGCTTTTTGGGTGGGCGGCCAGCCTGATGAAACCGGCGGTCATGCGGATTCTATCCGTATTCCGAGATATTTCCTGGGTGGAGCACCTTCCGCCCGGGTATATTAATTTCAGCGTCTCCCTACTGGCGATTTTGATGCTTCTGGCACTGCTGTATCTGGTCGGGGCTTTGGGGCAATACGTTTTAGGGCGGAAGGTGATCGCGGCGTGGGAAGATCTCTGGCTCCGGATTCCGCTGGTTAAAACGGTTTACGGCGCCAGCCGACAGGTTATGCAATCCTTTTCGGCGCAGGACCGGACCGCGTTCAAATCCGTGGTGCTGGTCGAATTTCCGCGTCCCGGAGCCAAGGCGCTGGGATTTCTAACCGGATATATTTTGGATTCCTGGGGCAAACGCTATGCGAAAGTGTTTATCCCCACCACGCCAAATCCCACAACCGGATTTTTTGAAATGTTCCCCGCCGATGAAGTGGAAATTCTCGCCATGTCCGTGGAGGATACGTTCAAGATGATTATCTCCGGCGGAATCGTAGCCCCGGAACGACTGGTTCGTGCGGATAGCCCCGGCGCCGGTCCGGATATTGGAAAACAGGCGGAACCGTCGGAATCCTCAAGGCCATAGGAAACGAACAAGATGGAAATTGCTTTACTGGTTGTTGGATTTGTTCTGCTTGTCGGCGGGGCGTCGTTTCTGGTGGATGGCTCCTGCTCCCTGGCTCGTCGGCTGGGAGTGTCGGATCTGGCCATCGGTCTGACACTGGTGGCGTTCGGGACCTCTGCGCCAGAACTGGCGGTGAATCTGATCGCCAGCTATCGGGGGAATACGGAAATCGCGATTGGGAACATTCTGGGAAGCAATATCTTCAATATCCTATTAATTCTGGGATTTTCCTGTCTTCTGTATCCGCTGGCGGTTACCCGGGGGACCGTTTGGAAGGAGATTCCGTTCAGTCTGCTCGCGGCGATTCTGGTGGGAATTACGGCCAACGATGTATGGATGGAAAACAGTACGGCGAATGTGGTCGGACGGACGGACGGGATTGTGTATCTTTTTCTGTTTGTGATTTTTTTGTATTATGTCTACGGAATGATGAAAAACGGGGAGTCTTCTCCGGACGCGATACCGTCTAAAATCCATTCGATATTCAAATCCCTGCTATTTGTTTCCGCGGGACTGGCGGCGCTGGTAGTCGGGGCGAAATGGGTGGTTGACGGCGCGATTGTGATCGCCCAGATGCTTGGGGTAAGCGAGTCCGTGATTGGCCTGACCATTGTGGCGGGGGGGACGTCGCTGCCGGAACTGGCGACGTCCATAGTCGCGGCGTATCGTAAAAACGCCGATATCGCCGTAGGCAACGTGGTCGGATCGAACATTTTCAATATCTTTCTCATTCTGGGGACCAGCGCCGTGATCCGTCCGCTGCCGTTTCAGGCTTCCAGCAATATCGATATCGGCATGACGGTGCTTGCCAGCCTGCTGCTGTTTTTGTTTATGTTCACCGGCCGCAAACGCACACTGGACCGCTGGGAAGGGGCGCTGTTTCTGCTGATCTACGGGGGCTATCTGGTGTATTTGATTCAAACGGCACGACAGGCCGCATCCTAAGAACGTCTGCGGCAAGGATCGAAGGAAAAGGATACGATGATGGAACTGGTTTGGCTGGTGCTGGGATTTGTTTTTTTGATTGCCGGGGCCAATTTTCTGGTGGACGGCTCCTGTTCGCTCGCCCGTCAGCTGGGAGTGTCCGATCTGGTCATCGGACTGACACTGGTGGCATTCGGCACTTCCGCGCCGGAAATGTTTGTGAACCTGCTGGCGAGCATTCGCGGGCAATCCCAGATCGCCATTGGAAATATTCTCGGCAGCAACACCATGAACACGCTGCTGATTCTGGGAGTGGCGGGGCTGATTTATCCCTTGTCGGTAACCCGGGGTACGGTGTGGAAGGAAATCCCTTTGAGTTTGCTCGCGGCGGCGCTGGTGTGGTTGATGGCATCCGACAGTCGCCTGGACGGAAGTTCCGCCAATATCATCGGCCGCATCGACGGCGTGATCCTTCTCTGTTTTTTTATTATTTTTTTGTATTATATTTATGGCTTATCGAAAAACGGCGGATCGCAGGAACCGCTTCCTTCGAAAACCTTTGGCGTTCCCCGTTCGATACTGTGGGCGGTTCTGGGATTAGCCGGTCTGGTTGTTGGAGCGAACTGGGTCATTGAAGGGGCCGTTTTCATCGCCCAAAAACTGGGCGTTCGCGAATCGGTGATCGGATTGACGATTGTCGCCGGCGGGACTTCGCTGCCGGAGCTGGCGACCTCCGTCGTAGCGGCGTATAAGAAAAACTCCGATATCGCGGTCGGCAACGTGGTCGGTTCGAATATTTTCAATATCTTTCTCATTCTGGGGACCAGCGCCGCGATTCGCCCGATGGCGTTTTTGCCGGAAAATCAACTGGATGTCCTGGTGGTGGTTCTGGCCGGACTGCTGCTGTTTGCGTTTATGTTTACGGGGAAACGGCATACCCTCGACCGGTGGGAGGCGGCTTTGTTTCTTTTTGTCTATACCGGGTATATAATTTATTTGATACGTCATGCAAAGATTGGATGACGGGTTTGGAGGTGAACCATGGCTCGAATGATGAATAACATAAAGACGGTTCTGCTTCTTGCCGGGCTGATGGGCCTGTTTCTCTATATCGGCTCCTTCTGGGGCCGGCAGGGGATGATCATGGCCCTGATTCTGGGCGGGGTGATGAATTTTATCGCGTATTTCTTTTCCGATAAAATCGCCCTGGCGACCATGGGCGGCCAACCGGTTACCGAACGGGACGCCCCCGAACTGGTGCAAATGGTTCGCGAGCTATCCCAGAAAGCCGGCCTGCCCATGCCCAAGGTTTATATCTGCCCTCAGGCGGCTCCCAACGCGTTTGCGACGGGCCGGAATCCCCGCCATGCCGCCCTGGCGGTTACGCAGGGGCTTCTGGAAATGCTCAATCGCGAGGAACTCAAAGGGGTACTCGGCCATGAACTGGCCCACGTCAAACATCGCGATATTCTGATCAGCACCATCGCCGCAACCATCGCCGGGGCAATCAGCGCTCTGGGGTATATGATGCGTTTTGCGCATCTTGGAAGCAG
This sequence comes from uncultured Pirellulales bacterium, assembly GCA_964582655.1. GTDB lineage: Bacteria > Planctomycetota > Phycisphaerae > Sedimentisphaerales > SM23-30 > CAZOTP01. The sequence goes on from CAZOTP010000021.1 coordinate 10,911, forward strand.
CAGCGACGATCGGCGGGGAGGCAATCCGCTCTCGGCGATCGCGTTGATTATTCTGGCCCCCATCGCAGCCCTGCTGATTCAACTGGCGATCAGCCGAAAACGGGAATACAACGCCGATCATTTCGGCGCGGAACTGGCCGGCAATCCCATGTACCTGGCGACGGCCCTGGAAAAACTCCATGTCTATAACCGCCGAATTCCCATGCGGGTCCCCATGGACAGCCAGAAAAACATGTTCATCGTGCAGCCCTTCAGCGGCCGGGATGCACTGGACCTTTTTAACACGCATCCTTCGCTGAAGAACCGGCTCAAAGCCCTGATCGGCCGCGAATCGACGGGTTTGGTATAATCAATCCATTGTATATCATGGCTACGTATCCAGGATGAGCACCTCAAACGGAATGGAACTCACAGGATGAGCCTGATTCTTACTCGAATACAAACCGGTTTCCCAATCGTATCGCATCCCTACGCGGAGATAGCCGACAAAACAGGTTCCTCGGAATCGCAGGTCATCGAGGAAATCGCTTCTTTGAAACAGCAGGGCGTCATTCGCCGGATCGGGGCGGTGTTTGAGCCTTCGCCGCTGGGATATGTCACTACGCTGGCCGCCGCCAAAGTCCCTGCGGACACTGTCGATGCGTTCAGCCGGGCCGTCAGCGCCTTGCCCGAAGTGACCCACAATTACCAGCGGGACCATTCGTGGAACCTCTGGTTCACCCTCGCTGCCGAATCGACGGGACAAATCGAAAACCTTCTTGAAATTCTTCGCCGGACATTCTCCGTGGAAATCCTGAACCTCCCGGTGTTTCGAAAATACAAATTGCATGTCGATTTTCAGCCGGATACCGAATCGGCCAACTCACCGCCTGCCAAATCTTTCTCTTCTCCCGCCTCTGCCTTGGACCCTGAGACCGTCCGGTTTTCCGAGGACCAAATCCGTCTGGTCCGCCGGATTCAGGGCGATCTGTCTCTGGACTGCCAGCCCTTTTTACCGATTGCCGAATTGCTCTGCTGGGCCGAAACGCAGGTTCTCGATCAAATCCGATTTTGGATCGATGGGGGGGTAATCCGCCGTTTCGGGGCTGTCGTCCGTCACCAGAACATGGGTTATGTTGTCAACGCCATGCTCGTGATGCGGGTTTCCCCGGATACCATCGACGCCGCCGGTTTTGCCGCCTCCGCTTTTTCCCAGGTCAGCCATTGCTACAGCCGGATCGCTCCGCCCGCCTGGCCTTATAACCTCTATGCGATGATTCATGCCAAAAGCCGGCAGGAAATGGACCAAACCGCTGAGGATATCCTCCGCCGGATTCATCCCGATTCCCATCTGCTGCTGCTGACCCTGCGTGAATTCAAAAAAACCAGCATGGCCTATTTTTAACTGTTTTTACAGCAATCTATTGCGAATTTCTTTGCGCCTGCGATGCCCTTGAAATTCAAGATTGACAAACCGCTTCGGCAAGGCTAGTGTAAGGGTTCACGGGGTGTAGCTCAGCTTGGCTAGAGCGCCTGGTTTGGGACCAGGAGGCCGCTGGTTCGAATCCAGTCACCCCGATTTTTCGCCTCTGGCGAAAAATAGAGCAGTGGAGCAGTAGACCCGGGAAACAGGAGATGAGGAGGACATTTGAAAAATGATAATCCACTCCCGTGCGGTTTCCTGCTCAACGGTTTACTTGTTCCAAACGAAATTATTTTATGACCTTATCCTGTGAAAAATGGATTCTGTGAAATTTATTTCCATACCAGTTTTTATCATACTATTTGACATTCTTGCCTTGGCACAGACGCAGCCCGCTACGCCGTCTCTGCTGATTGGCTACACGGAGTACCGCACGAATCTTCCCGGCGGAAGGCCGGCGAATGTGATGAGCCGGCGAGCGTTCGTTATCCGGGCGGACGGCACGGGGCGCCGGGAGATGGCTCCCCAGCTTACCGCCGAACCTAATCACTGGAGTGAAGTTACAGGCTGGTCGCCCGATGGCAGGCAGGTCATCATTCAAACCGGCTGGCAGAGCGAGGAGAATGCCGCCTGGGAGCGGATTCACAAGGAAAAGCGTCTGGATGAGGGATTCATGGTGGACTGCTGCCTCGTGGACATTGTCACCGGTGAAACGCGGAACCTGACCTCGGTGGAGCGTGTGTGTCACTACAACAGCAGCCTTTTCTTCTGGCCCGGCGATCGGACGAAGCTGGGTTTTGTAGCCGTCCTGGCCCCCGGCAAGGAGAAAATCTACAACATGAACCTGGACGGCACAAACAAGCGTGACGTCTCGCAGGAGGCCTGCGGATTCAGCGTCTCCGATGACGGCAAACGCATCGCATACGAGAAGAATTACCATCTCTATCTTGCCAATGCCGACGTCAGCAGCGAGATAAAAATCCAGACGGGCAATCCCTTCAATCACCTTCCGCTGTGGTCTCCGGATGGCCGATGGGTTCTGTTTCTTTCCGGCAGGATTCATGACAGTCATCCGTTTGTCGTTCAAAGCGATGGAACCGGTTTGCGGAAACTGGGTGATCGCGGCGGGTACGAAGGCTGGGCACCGGATTTCGACATCGAGGATTACCGCCAGTCCTCCGATGACTTTCCGTGCTGGTCACAGGACGGCAAATGGGTGTACTATACCGCCCGCGCAGGGGGAGCGGTTGAACTGCTTCGTGTATCTCTTGATGGAAAAACCGAGCGGCTTACCCATTCTCCCGCCGGCACTCTCACGTATGACCCGAAAGCTTCGCCCGATGGCAAGTGGATAGCTTTCGGCTCCACCCGCGACGGGATTCGGCAGTTGTATGTTGCCAAGCCGGATGGGACCGCTGTTCGGCAGCTTACCCGTATGCCGCCCGGGCATGCCGCCAAGTACTTCTATTGGCAAACGATGAAGGTTTTGCATCGGTGAATCGATATACCCAAACCATTCTTCCGGACTTCCGCTGAAAAGACTATGAATATTTGAGAAATTCGCCGTTTTTTCGGGATTGTTTTTGACAAGAACCCATAAAAATGATAAAAATCCTGCCTTGCTTTCGGCTAGTTGGCCCCGTCGTCTAGCCAGGTCTAGGACACAGGGTTTTCATCCCTGCAACACGGGTTCGAATCCCGTCGGGGTCAGTTTTCTTTCTATTTGCTACATAAGGAGTTACAATCATGGAACCAACAAGCAATTCAGTCAGCCGTCGGGGATTTTTTGAACAAAGCGGGAAAGCAACTGCAGGACTTGTAGCCCTTGCATCGATGGGCCGTTTTGTCAGCCTGTCCCAAGCCGCTACGGGTCGTGTCATCGGCGCGAATGACCGCATTCATGTCGCCGTCGTGGGTATCCGTGGCCGGGGAATGGCCCTTGCGCGGGGATTTGCCAAGGTCCCCAACGTCTTTATCAAAACCCTCTGCGATATTGATGAAAACCTGTTCGCCAGCCGAGTCGAAGAAATCGGAAAACTCCAGGGAACGGCACCTGCGTCGGAAACGGATTTCCAAAGAGTCCTTGATGACAAGGAAATCGATGTCGTCGCTATTGCCACTCCCAATCACTGGCATGCCCTGATGACCATCCTTGCCTGCCAGGCCGGCAAGCATGTCTATGTCGAAAAACCCTGCTGCCACAACATTTTTGAAGGCCGCAAAATGGTCGAAGCCGCCGCGAAGTACAACCGCATTGTGACCGTCGGCCTGCAAAGCAGAAGCTTCCCCACCAATCAGGAAGCCCTTAAATTCCTCCATGAAGGCGGCATCGGCGATATTTACATGGGCCGGTGCGTGGTCTTCATTCCTCGCGACACGATCGGACACGCTCCCGACGGTCCCTGCAAAGGCGACGGATTTGAATACTTCGTCCAGGGTAAAAAAGGTCCCTGCTACGATGAGCAGTATCTGAGCAAGGTCAATTACGATCGCTGGCTTGGACCGGCTCCCAAAATGCCGTTCAACAGCAACCGTTTCCATTACAACTGGCACTGGAACTGGACTTTTGGCAACGGGGAAATCGGAAACAACGGTCCGCACTGTCTTGATATCGCCCGCAACGGGATGCAGCGCAGCAAACATCCGCATAAAATCCGATCCTATGGCGGATATCACGCATTCCAGGGCGATCAGCAGACCCCCAACTACCAGACCGCCATCTACGAATATGACGATGGCAAAATCCTCCAGTGCGAAGTCCGCAATCTCTTCGGCAATCCGGAAGACGGCGAAACCGACGGCTGCTTCTTTTACGGCACCAAAGGGTGGCTCTTTATTTCCACCGCCAACGATGGGGAATGGAAGAGTTTCCTCGGGCGTGACAACACCCCCGGTCCGTTCTATAAAGTTAAACCCGAAGAAGAGCTCAAGGCCCATGATTTTGTCGGGGCAGGCAAAGAATACCACTTCTTCAACTATATCCAGTGCGTGCGCGACGGCGGCAAAAACAATCCCTGCGCTGTCGAGGAAGGCTTCAAGAGCAGCTCGCTGCCCATTCTGGCCAATATTTCGTACCGTCTCAATCGTGAAGTGATTTTCGATCCGGATACGGAAAAATTTGTCAAGGACAAGGAAGCCGACAAGATGCTCACCCGGGACTACCGGAAACCGTATATTGTTCCGGACAAGGTTTGAACCAGTTAATCACCCTGCAACCAACCTGTATATCGGTATTTTCGATAAGCGGCGAAGTAAGTAATTTCGCCGCTTTTTCTTTATCTAATCTTGTTTGACCGCATTCTTTTTGGACCCCGTTCATACCATCCCCTCGTGGGATAGTGAACAATTTATAATCATTTGTGATATAAGTGTTTGCATAATCCATAAGAAAGTTAGACGAAACGAATTTATTCTGGGGAATCTGCTTGACAGAAGTTCGATAAGTCGTACAATGATGCTGGTTTGTTAAGGAAAAGAAATATATGGCAATGCGAGAAGACGCAGCGGGCAAGGATCTCAGTTCGAGTCTGGAAGATTATCTGGAAGCAATCTATGTGCTGAGCCAGGAGGATGGATATGCTCCGGCCAAGAAAATAGGCACCCTGCTGGGGGTGGGCAAATCGAGTGTTTCCTGGGGCTTGCAGCAACTGGCGGAAAAGGGGCTGATTCATTACAAGCCTTATGAGGCGGTGGAATTGACCGAAGCGGGGCGGGCGAAGGGGAAAAAACTGGTGAGCCGTCATGAGGGCATCACCCGTTTTTTACGGGATGTACTGGGGATGGACGGGGCTTTGGCGGAGGCGAATGCCTGCCGCATGGAGCATGTTGTGGATCGGGAGGTTGTCCAGCGGATGCGAGATGTCCTGGAGAAAGGGACCGTCCGCGAACCGGCGGAGGGGATGCAGGACAAGGGGGAATTGCCCAAGGTTTCCAAAGATCGGGATGAAGGGGTCGTAGAGAGACTGGAGGAAGTGCTGCAGGAGGGGGGGCGGAGTGTGGGAAGGGAGGAACGGGCGGTGATGGACGGGTTCATGGAGAGTGAGCATCACCGGGATTTGCGGACGATCTGGCAGGAGGCGAAAGCCAAGGATGAGTCGGTGGATTTATCGGCGGCGGAGCGGGCGATGCAGATTTTGTGCGAGTACAAAATCGCCCGTTCGATCCGGTTTCGGGACCAGGTGCTGTATGAGCATCATCATCCGGAATCGCATCACGATCACCTGTTTTGCGTGAAATGCGGGTCGATCGTGGAGTTTTACGATCCGCGGCTGGAAAAGATGCAGGAGGAAAACGCCGAGAAATCGGGGTATCGGCTATTGACGCACCGGCTGGATATATTCGGAGTGTGCCAGCGGTGTCTGAAGCGGGAGAGCGAAGTTCGTCCGCTCAGCGAGTGTCTGACGGGCGAGCGGATTCGGGTGGTTCAGGTGCTGGCGGATGAGGAAACCCAGGAGCGGATCGCGGCGATGGGGCTTCGGGCGGGAGTGATCGTGGACGTGTTGAATGACGGCTGCGCGGGACGGAGCAAGATTTTAATGGTGGAACAGACGCGACTGATGCTGGATTGCGATCTGGCGGACAAGGTTCGCGTAGTGTATGCCGGAACTGATGCATGCTGCGGACGCCGGATGGGACATCGGCACCGGGCGGAATCCTGGTGAAAACGGAAAAGCAGAGTGACAAGTTTCATTTCAGTGAATCGGAGACCATGATGATGAAGCGAGTTTGGACAACCGGGATGATGCTGTGCGGTTTGGCATTCCCGGCTATCGGGCAGGAGACGACGGACGAGCCGGCGCCCGGTTTTTTTGAACGGGAGAGCCTGACGGGGGGATTTTTGGGATTGAATGAGGCGCTGGAGGAAAAAGGATTGTCGGTGAGATTTGGACTGACGCAGGTTTATCAGCAGAATCTGAAGGGCGGGATGCGAACGAGCGACCGAAGCGGGCGGTATTCGGGGAGTTACGATTTGCAGATGGAGGCGGATCTGGAGAAACTGCTGGGGCTGGAGGGGGCCAGGGCGTATATGCTGGCGGAAGGGGCATGGCCCGGCATGGGGATCGATGAGGAATCGGTGGGGAGCGTATTTGGCGTCAATACGGATGCGATGGAGGAGCGGAGCATCAGCGTTTCGGAGCTGTGGTGGGAACAGTCCATGCTGGAGAATAAAATTCTGGTTCGCGTGGGAAAGCTGGATTTGACGTGCGGATTTCAGAGCCACGATTGTCCGCTTTGTTTTGACGGCAACCTGTACGCCAACGATGAAACGCATGATTTTCTGAATGGTTCATTCGTCAACAATCCGACGATTCCGTTCCCAGATTACACACTGGGGGCGGCGGTGCTGGTGAAGCCTGCAGAGGTGTGGTATGTGAGCGCAGCAGGGGCGGATGCACAGGCGGACGGGCGGGAGACGGGCTTTTCGACGGCATTTCATGAGGAGGATTACTTTTTCGGGATATTCGAGACCGGATTTACGCCGCAAGGGAATGGGCCGGACGGGAGTCTTCCGGGCACGTCTCGGGCGGGGAGGTGGTAGGATGCGCAGGCGAAAGAGCGGTTTGGCAGTACCACCCGGAAGCGAGATGATACGGGATTGTATGTGAGTCTGGATCAGATGGTGTATCGAGAGAATAGGGAAGATTCGCAGGGATTGGGCGTGTTCGGCCGATACGGCTGGAGCGGCAGCGAAGCGGGGCCGGGCGAGGAACTGGTGAATTTCTGGAGCACGGGGATCTCGTATCTGGGGCTGGTGCCGGGACGGGATGCAGATGTGCTGGGGTGCGGGATCGCGCAGGGATATTTCAGCGAGCGGTCGGAGATGACGGAGGACAGCGAAACCGCAGCGGAGCTGTATTACAACGTCGAGGTTTCGGGATGGATGCAGGTGACGCCCAGCGTGCAGTATGTCGCGGATCCGGGCGGGACGAATGCCGGCGGCGACGCGGTGGTTGCTGCGGTGCGTGTGCAGATGAATTTTTAATCCTACAGGAAAATCAAACGCGTATGATTCAGAGTATTCCATTGACGGAACTGCCGCCAGGGGAGGCGGGGGAGATTGTACGGATTGCGGGCAATAGTCCCTTCAAGAGGCGGCTTTTGGAGATGGGGATTTTGAAGGGGGAGCGGATCGAGAAGGTGAAACTGGCACCGCTGGCGGATCCGGCGGAGTATATCGTGAAGGGGTATCATGTGAGCCTTCGGAATGAAGAGGCGAAAGATATTCTGGTTGAAATCAAACGGTAAAAGGAACCATCAAAAAGGCAGGATAAAGGGGCGAACAAGTCAACCTATGGAATCACGAAAGAAGAACATCATCCTGGCGGCGCTGGCAGGGAATCCGAACTCGGGAAAGACGACGATTTTCAATAATCTGACGGGTTCCCATCAGCATGTGGGAAATTACGGCGGGGTAACGGTGGAGGTGAAGGAAGGAAGGTTCGAATGGAAAGGGCATCGAGTTCATGTGGTGGATTTGCCGGGGATGTATTCCCTGACGGCATATTCGGCGGAAGAAGGCGTGGCCCGGGATTATCTGCTGAAGGAAAAACCCGATGTGGTGGTGAACGTGGTGGATGGATCGAATCTGGAGCGGAATCTGTATTTGACGATCCAGCTTCGGGAACTGGGGCTGCCCGTTGTTTTTGTGCTGAATATGTCGGATGAGGTCAAGAAAAAGGGATTCGAGGTGAATCGCAGCGTGCTGAGCGATAATGTGGGGGGACCGGTGGTGTCCACGGTGGGAACGCATAACCTGGGGACCGCACGGTTGAAGGAGCAGATTCTGGAAGCGGCGGGAGGGCGCTGGAAGGGATTGGATGTGCCTGCCGTGCATTATGGGGAAGATGTGGATCGCGAAGTGGAAACCATCCATCGAATGCTTCAGGAGTCGTTGGGGGCGGATCGGTCAACCGACGCTGTTTCGCTGCGATGGATCAGTTTGAAATTGCTGGAGAATGATTCGGAGGTGCATCATTATTTGCCGGACGGGAGGGCGAAACAGGAGATACTGGAACAGGTGCAAATCAGCCGGCAGCGGGTGAGCCGGGTCTATGGGGAGGAGGCGGAGATGGTGATCGCCGAACAGCGGTATGGAGCGGCTCAGGGGTTGTGCCGGGCGGTTCTTCGTCAGACCGCCGACGGACGGATGGACTGGACGGAGAAAGCGGATCGGGTGCTGACGCACCGGGCGCTGGGACTGCCGGTGTTCGCGGGTCTGATGTATCTGACGTTCTGGATGGTCTTTACGCTGGGGGAATATCCGATGGGGTGGCTGGAGGCGGGAGTCGGGTGGCTGGGGTAA
>CAZOTP010000022.1:0-19566 GCA_964582655.1 uncultured Pirellulales bacterium
ACATCCCAGGCAAAATCGAATCCTCGCCCAGATGGCACTCTATGGATTGATCGCCGGGATTCTGACTTCCTTATTTCAGATTCTGTATCGGCTTGGGACCAGCGCAGTCCTCTCGGAAGCGACTCGTTATGAAACGTTCCGGATTCCTCTGGTTACGCTTTTTTATGGCGTCTTAACGGCCCTGGGTTTTTGGGTAGCATCCGGCGCGGACGGCCGTTTGAAAGACACGGCATCTTCCCAGGACCAGACATGCTCCGAGCGGAATCAGATTCTCCTGGGATTTTGCGTATTGCTGCTGACGGTGGGAATGTTATTCCTGTTAATTATTGGGATGAATCTGGATATACCCCGAAGCAAGACGCATGCAGACCCGGAATTGATGGAAGCGGTGTTCGGTTTGAAACAGGGGGATGACATGGTTTGGAGGCCAGTCAAACGAGCAGAAAACGCCTTGGAGGATTCCCATCTGCCGATTCCAGGCAGTCCGGGGGGAGCGGGTATGGAATCCACGCCCCCCGTAAGATCTCCCGGTGTTCAAGAACCGCCGCTACGATGGGAGCCGGCCTTGAGCCAAAACCTCCCCCATTCGACGTATGAAGTCTCTCCGTCGGCCGCGGGTCGGAAAGCTCAATGAGGCTGAATGCGGCGTTTTTACCGGTTCAAAGCGGAAGTGCCAGGTTTTGCGGAATTGACCTTAGGGGGAATTTTGATAGAATGAATGCCGGAACAAGCAATCGATCATGAACAGATAAGGATATATTCCGTGACGGACAATCAGATCAATCAACAACTGGTGGAGTTGATGGGCCGGTTAGCCAAACTTCCCTCCGCCAATCTGGAGCCGCCTCAGTTTTTTGCCAATTTTTTGCAGCTTTCTGTTGCGGTGACCGGCTCCGAAGGAGGGGCGGTCTGGATTACCCAGCAGGGCCAGGCTCTGCAGTGCTATTGTCATATCGATATTGAATTGTCCGGAATCAATGAGTCGGAAGAGCAGAAAAAGCTGATTCTCGGCGCCATTCAGCGGGTGGTTGCCGAAGGAAGATCCGAAATTATTCCCCCCCTGGATCCGTCAAATGGCGCATCCTCGGCGCAGGGGTCGGATAATCCGCAGAATAGCTGTCCAAGGCCGTTTTTTTTCAAGCCTCTCCGGGCCGCAAACCAGGTGGCGATGGTCCTGCAGATTATCGGTTCCCAAGCGGCGCACCCGCAAACGTATCGCGCCATACTGGGGCTTCTGGATCAGGCCGGGGAATATGCCGAAACCTATCTGGCTCATCGCCGCGCCGCGGTTCTGGAAGATGATCGTAAAGCTCTTGCCCGGCTTTTGAAATATGATGAAGCGGTGTACGGCAGCCTGGACCCCGAAAAGGTGATCTATCAGATAGCCAACCTGGGTCGCGAAGCCGTCGGCTCCGAGCGGTTGGCGGTCTGGATCGATCCTCAAGTCAAGCGAGGGCTGGTCGCCGTCAGCGGCGTGGACAAGCCCGACCGCCGCGGAATCCTGATGCAGTCGCTGGAAAAACTCAGCCGCCATTGTCTCCAGTTAAAAAAGCCTGTCGTGGCTTCCCGGCCGCAGTTGAAAGAACTCCCTGAAGAAGAGGAACTGACGCAGCTTTTGATGGCGTATTTTAACGCCAGCCAGCTCAACCAGATTTTTCTGCAGCCGATGGAAGGAAAGCAGGGCTGGATCGGCGTGATTGCCGCCGAAGGCTTTGATGAGCAAACATCGACCAATGTCGCCGGCGTCCTTTCAACCATGGCCCGGCACGGATCCGTGGCTCTGGAAAACGCGATCCAGGCGTCCTCCGCTTCGCTGATACGGCCGTTCTCCCGACTGAAGAGCATTCAGAGCGATTCCAAAGTGAAGAAGAAATGGATATCTATTGTGTCGGGTTCGGTGCTGGTTCTGCTTCTGGTTTCGCTGATTCCCTGGACTATTCGGATTGATGCGCGGTGCGAACTGGTCCCCCGACAGCTTCGCATGGTGGATTCCCCCATCGATCTGGTGCAGATTGAAAAGGTGGAAATTCCGCGCGGCCAGGTTCATGCAGATGATGTGGTAATGCGCCTGAACCATCAGGAACTGAAAGCTCAACTCCTTTCCCTGAAAGCCGAGCACAAGCAGGTGCAGGTGGAGCTGGATAAGGCGATCCGGCCGGCGGATATCAAAAGCCTGAAATACTCCCTGGAACGACTGCAAAGCCAGATGGATTTCATTCAATGGCAGATTGACAAGTGCCATGTCAAAAGCCCGATTGACGGAACCATTCTGACCGATCAACTGGAGCTTCGGGAAGGGATTACCGTGAAAAAAGGTGATCCGCTTTTCGAAGTCGCCGATCTGGAGAACTGGCAGCTTCTGCTGGATGTTCCCCAAGAGGAAATCGGCTGGGTGCAGCGTGCGCTCCAGCCGGATACGATTCCCCCAGGAGGCGCCAAAGTCCAGTTTTTCCTGGCGGCGTATCCGGAATACAAAATGGAAACGGCCGTCCCCGATCTGCAGAAAATCAGCCAGACGCCTCGCGTCAAGGAAGAGGGCAACGTGTATGAAATTCGCCTTGACGTTCCCTCCGATCAAGTGGAGCCGATACGGTCCGGCCTGCGAAGCGGAAGCACCGGACGGGCGAAAATCGACACCTGCCGAAGGCCGCTGGCGTATGTGATGCTGCGAAAAGTCATCCGGTTTTTCCGAGTCACGTTCTTTTAAGCGAAAATACAGTATGCCCAATCCGGATCCCAAACAGCTTCCGATTCCCCTTCATGCCGACAGCTCGACTTCGGAATCCATGCCTCGCTCCCGCAAGGATGTCGAGTTTATCGAACAGGTCTATAATGGAAAGCCCTGTTATGTCCTGAAAGATCCCGCGGCGCTTCGGTATTACCGGCTTCGGCCTCCGGAGTACATGATTTACCAGAGACTCGACGGCAAAACCCCGCTGGAGCAGATTCTGCAGGAGTTGAGCGAGCGTTTCCCGGATGAACAATTCGATTCGCAGACACTGATGAACTTCATCATCATGCTCCGCGGGGCCAATCTGCTACAGACGACCGGCGATACCAGCACGGAATACCTTCTCAAGCGGAAGAAAATGCTGACGCGCAGTCTCTTCACCAAGCTGCGGACGGAATTCCTGTTTTATCGAATTCCGCTGTTTGATCCCGATAGATTGCTGAACGGCTTATACCGGGTTCTGGGCCCGCTGATTTTTTCCCGCCAGGCGGGCTGGATTCTGCTGGTCCTGCTTCTGGGCGGCGCGGTTCTTTGCATTCAGAATATCGACAAAATCAGTCAGGCTCAGCCTCTTCTGAGCTGGTACAATCTGCTGTATTTGCTGCCCGGTCTGCTGCTGATCAAGTTTATTCACGAATTCGGCCACGGACTTACCGCCAAGCATTTTGGCAGTGAAGTTCATGAAATGGGAATTCTTTTTCTGATTTTTTCGCCCTGTTTCTACTGCGATGTTTCGGATTCCTGGATGATTCCGGAAAAGAGAAAGCGCATGTGGATTACCGCCGCGGGGATCGCGGTCGAAGTGATCCTGGCGATTCTGGCCGCGTATATCTGGGCGTTGACCGAACCCAAAACCGTTCTGAACCAGTTTGCGTTGAATGTGATGCTCGCCGCCAGCGTGAATACTCTTCTTTTCAACGGCAATCCCCTCCTTCGCTATGACGGCTATTATTTCCTGATGGATATGTGGGAAATTCCCAACCTCAAGCAAAAAGGATCCTCGTATCTGTACTATTTCTTTCAGCGGTATGTGCTGGGGCTGGAACAGGCGCATCCCCCGCTGGATTCGCAGGGCCGCACCGCGGCGCTTCTGGGATATGCCGTTTGCAGCGCGATTTATCGCTGGTTTATCATGTTTGTTATTATTGTTGTGGTCTGGAAATTTTTTGATCCCTACGGTTTCGGAATCATCGGCGGATTTCTGGCCGTGGGATGCATTTATTCTTCGCTCGTGATGCCCGTTTTTCGATTTCTGAAATATCTCTACAATCAATACCACTTCATGCACATTCGCTGGATGGCCGCCGGCTGGCTGCTGTTCGGGATTGCAGCGGGCCTGTATTTTTTCCTGGCATTTCCCGTCGAACAGACTCTGGATGCCCAGTGTGTGCTGCGTCCTGCGAATGTGTATCCCATCTACGTGAACCAGCCGGGTTTTCTGCTGGCCGAAACCAATCCCGTTTGGGTGAAGGACGGTCAGAGGGTTCAGAAAGATCAGGTTCTTCTGGTCCTCTCCGATCCCCAGCTCGAACAGCAGATGAAGGATCTGCACTTGCAGATTCAGCAGAACCAGATTTTTCTGGATGAGGCCCGGCAGCAGAAAGACGCCGCCAAATCGGCCCAGCTCGAAGCGAAAATCAGCGGCCTGCAGGCCCAGTTTGACCGCGTGAAAAACAATGTGGAAAAGCTGACTCTCCGCTCGCCCCTGGACGGGATTGTTCAGCGTAAAACGCCGAAGCCGCTGGAACATCTCGTTGGCAGTTTCATCCCTCTGCAAACGGAAGTTTTCGCGGTCTATCCGCCGGATCAGTTCGAAGCGGTGGCCGCCATCAATCATCGGGATTTCGGACGGGTCCAGATTGACCAGAAGGCGAACATTCGCCTGTGGCCGTTGGATGACCGGATTTTCGAAAGCCGCGTTCCAGCCAAGCCCCCCAAACCGGTCTTTCGCATGTCCAGCCCCGCTTTTTCCACGGCGTTTGGAGGCGAGGTTCCCACCATGCCCGCCGCCGAGGAAGAACAGGCCCTGGAACCAGCGGACAACACCTATGAGCTGGAGCTTCCTTTGCAGGATTCCGCTTTGCGCGACGGCATGGTCGGGCGAGCCGAGATCCTCATTGAAAAGAAACCCCTTGGAAAAACCGTCTATATCTGGCTGCTGCGAACGCTGCGGCAAGATATTCGATTGTAGAATGTCTTGCCGTCATGCGGCGGCGGCGGGCGATTGTGAATCAGGATACCATCATGCGTAAGGAAAAGGACGCGTTAGGCGAAGTTTTCGTTCCGGAGGAAGCGTATTACGGAGCGCAGACCCAGCGGGCCGTGGAGAATTTCCACATTGGCGGGGAGACTTTTCCGCCGGAATTTATTCAGGCCCATGCCCTGGTCAAAAAAGCCGCCGCCCGTGTCAATGTCGAATTGGGAGATCTCGATCCGGAATTGGCAGTCGCCGTGGAGCGGGCTGCGGAGGAAGTGATCGAGGGGAAACTCAACGATCAGTTTCCCCTGGTTATCTGGCAAAGCGGAAGCGGAACCCAGTTCAACATGAATATGAACGAGGTCATCGCCGGACGAGCCAATGAAATCCTAGGCAACGTCCGGGGCGGGAAAAGCCCCGTTCATCCCAACGATCATGTGAACCGATCACAGTCCACCAACGATACTTTCCCGACCTCGATTCATATCGCCGCGGCGAGAGCGATACAAATGCGGCTTCTTCCCGCACTCGACAGTCTCTATGATTCCCTGAACGCCTCATCCCGGAGGTTTGAATCCATTGTGAAAATCGGCCGCACCCATCTGCAGGACGCCACGCCCATAACCCTGGGACAGGAATTTTCCGGCTATGCTGCCCAACTCGACTATGCGCGCAAGTCGATTCAAAACTCCCTCCAGGGATTGTACGACCTTCCCATCGGCGGGACTGCTGTGGGAACCGGGCTGAATACCCGTTTGGGCTTCGATGCAAAAATGGTCCATTGGATCAGCCGGTGGACGGATCTTCCGTTCCGGGTATCTCCGAACAAATTCGCCGGACTGGCGTCCCACGAACCGGCGGTTTCCGCATCCGGTGCCCTGAAAACGCTCGCCGCCGCCCTGATGAAAATTGCTAATGATATTCGCTGGCTGGGCAGCGGGCCCCGGTCGGGTCTGGGCGAGCTGCGACTGCCCGCCAATGAGCCGGGAAGCTCCATCATGCCCGGCAAGGTCAATCCCACCCAGTGCGAAATGGTGACCATGGTATGCTGCCAGGTATTCGGAAACGATACCGCCATCTCGATGGCCGGCGCCATGGGCAATTTTGAATTGAACGTGTTTAAACCCCTGATCGCCTGTTCCCTTTTGCAGTCCATTCGTCTGCTCGCCGATGCGTGCCAGTCTTTCCGGGAAAAATGCCTGCAGGGCATCGAGCCCGATGAAGCCCGCATTGCTGAACATCTGCACCGCTCGTTAATGCTGGTGACCGCGCTCAATGAGCACATTGGGTACGACAAAGCGGCGGAAGTCGCCTTGAAAGCCTGGCGGGACAATACCACTCTGAAAGAAGCGGCCCTGAAACTGGGATATGTGACGGACAAGCAGTTTGATCAATGGGTTCAGCCCGAAACGATGCTGCACCCGAAATCATTTTGACGTACCTGTTGTCTCTGCTTTTATCCCATTTTTTTATCGGACGTCGGTTTTGTATCGGATCCGGGAGTAGGGAGTGAAACCGCGATTTCGATACTATAATCCCTCCATTTTCGAAAAAATGACAAAAACCGTCTGAATCTCCTTTCCCGAATCGTCGATATACAAAGTGATAGATTTTCCAAGTTCCTGCAATCGGGGAGGGTATGGAATGTACAGGTATGGAGAGCAGCACAAAAAAGCGTACGATCCTGGCCGTTGACGACAACCAGACCAATCTGGCGGTTTTGAAAGTCCATGTTCGTCAGATGAAGCACGATATTCTCATCGCCGAAAGCGGCAAAGACTGCCTGGAGAAGGCGGCCCAATATCATCCGGACCTGATTCTTCTCGATATCATGATGCCGGTGATGGATGGATATGAAACATGCCGCCGTCTGAAGGAAGACACCCGCACGGCCAATATTCCCATTATATTTCTTTCCGCCAAGGATCAGGCGACGGACAAAATCAGCGGTTTGGAAATGGGCGCCATCGATTATATCACCAAACCGTTCGATCCCGGCGAACTTCGCGCCCGTGTCGCCATTGTGTTCCAGATGATCTCCCTGCAGGAAAAGCTCCTGGCCCAGGCAAATACGGATGAATTGACCGGCGTGGCCAATCGCCGGAGTTTCCGCGAGCTTCTCGACCGCGAAATCCTGCAGTCGAAAAACTTCGGACGTCCCCTTTCGCTGGTGATGATTGATATCGATCATTTCAAAAAAATCAACGATACCTACGGGCATCTGGGCGGCGACGCAATTCTCAAACAGCTTGCCAAACTCCTTGGCGAGAATGTCCAGAATATGGATCTAATCGCCCGCTATGGCGGCGAAGAATTTGTGATCATTATGCCCGATACCCCGGCGGACAAGGCCCGGCTGGGAGCGGAAAAAATCCGGCAGCTTGTTGAAAAATATCGCTGGAAACTCTCCACCGAGAATGTCCAGATTACCATCAGCATGGGAATCGACTACATCGATGCCGGCAAGACATTAACGGCGGAAGACCTGATTCGCAATGCCGATTCCGCCCTGTACCTGGCCAAACAGAGAGGGCGAAACTGTGTCCTGCAGTGGGATCAGACCGTCGATGCGAAAGTTGTTTCCGATATGACGGATTCAGATTTCCAGAAGCTTCAGGATCAAGTTCAGATTATTGCCCAAACATCGCGGGGACAACTGGTACAGCAATTGTACGATCTGGTGCGGGAGTGGGAATCGCAGCAGGAGGAGCTGATCGGCTACACCGAAGATGTGATTCAATATACCGCCGCGATTGCCAGCACCCTTTCCCTCAAACCGCCTTTTATCGATCAGATGATAACCGCCGTCAAACTGCGAGACATTGGACGGGTGGTTCTCCCCCCGATCCCGGATGAACATTCCGAAACGAACCGTCAGAAGTTTCTTCAGTTGCTACACAAGCATCCGCTGGTGAGCGTGCAGGTCCTTGAGCCAATCGGCGTTTTTCATAAAGAGCTTCTGATGATTCGGCATCATCACGAACATTTCGACGGGACCGGCTTTCCGGATGGGTTACGCGGCAATGCCATCCCGTTTGGGGCCCGAATTCTTGCCATCGCGGCTTTCTTCAAGGAATTGACGACGACAGGGTATGATCGATCGGCCTACTCCCTGAATGAAGCCGTTGAGGAAATCCGCCGCAGTTCCGGGACCCGGTTTGACCCGGAAATTGTCGATGCCTTTCTCCAGACTGTGCGGCAGCATGCCGAAGAGTGGCCTTTGTCGAGCGCCGTACTAACGGGTTAAAAAAGCTGCCGGGGATTTCCCATGGACAGCCTGTTCTCATTCTGGCATGTCGCTGTAAGGCTATGTTTTCAATGAAGTTAAGCTTCTTTCCTGTTCTGTTTTTCCTCGTCTTTCTGTATCGATAAGTTTTTTCCTCACTTCCGCTTGTAATCGACTGTCTGACCACTATAATCACGTTGTTGATTGCCGGCGTTCCAGTGAATTCCTGCCGGTGAGTGCCTGCCATGTGGTATCAAACAATCCATGCGGAAAGGAGCGTTGTATGAGTCGTGTCGTTTCCTGTTTTTTAGCGTTTGGGATGCTGGTTTTAACTGCGGGAATCCGATCTCTATCCGCCCAGCCGATGCCGGTCTATCCGGTCGAGCAGATGAAAATCGTCCAGAATATCATTCCCCTGCCCCGGGAAATCGGCGTTGAACAAAAGATCGAAGTGAAAATCGCCGATGTGGGGATTCGTGCCCGCCATGGCGCGGGGGATGTGGAATCGACTGCCCGGGAGGAACTGGTGAATCTTTTCGAGGAAAAAAGCAAGGTTCAGCCTGCTGGAGGCGGAACCGGCTTTGAAATTGTCCTGGGAACCCTTGATGCGTCCGGAACTCTCGAAGGAACCGCGATGAAAGAAGACGCCGAACGGCTCAAAGGGCTTAAAAACTCGGATCAGGCCTATGTGATTCGGCCGGTCGGGGAGAATCGGCTGATCGTCGCAGCCCTGCAGGAGAACGGCGTTTTCTATGGCGTTCAGACCCTGATTCAATTGCTCGAAAACCGCATGGTTGAGGATACAGTCTCCATCCCGCTGGTTACTGTGATTGACTGGCCCGATATGAAATACCGCGGCGTCTGGGAAGATCCCGACCTGCCGCTCGATGAACTGCGTCTGATCATCCGCTATAAAAACAACGTCTTCGACGGCACTGCTGAACTCAAAGTCAATGAGGACGGGAAAGGAACGGCGACTCTGTCCAATGAGACGGTGGACGGTCTTCCGTACATGGAATATTGCCGTCGTCACGGCGTCAAATATGTCCCCACCATTATTCATTTGAGCCACCTAGCCCGAACGGGGATTTATAAAAAATACCCCGAGCTGCAGGGCAAAGGCGATCACGCATTCTCGGAACGGATTTCATCCTTCAGCGCGCCCTGTGCGGCTCAGCCGAAATTTGTTGAAATTCTAGCGGACTGGATGATCGATCTGGCCAAACTTCCCCATGTCGATGAGATCTGCGCCTGGGTCAGTGAGGATCTGACGTGGTGCAGTTGCGAAAAATGCACTGAAGCCGGTCATCATGTCATGGAGGCCCGCGCCATGGTCAAAGCCTACAACGAAGTGAAGAAACAGTATCCGAATCTCCAGTTCCGGATTTATTTAAGCCAGGGCAGCTATCCCATGAATGAAAAGATCCTCGCTGAATTACCCAAGGATATCGGCGCGGTCTATTACGACGGCGGCCGCTCCTATCGGTCCGACCGGGAACCGATGATTTATCCCGTCCTGGACGATTTCGCCAAACGGGGCGGCTTACTGGGCGTTTGCCCCCAGTGGAACGTATCCTGGGCCATTATTTGCCCCTGGATCAGCCCCCAGTTTATGAAGTTCCGCATGACCGAATACGTGGACAAAAATGTGTATCTGGTCGCCGCGTACGCAACGCCGAGTTTGAATTATTATGAGTTTAACGTCACCGCCGCGGCGGAGTGGGGATGGAACGCGCATGGCCGCTCTGAACGCGACTTCGCCATCGCCTGGGCCGCGAAAAAAGGATTCCCCGATCCTGTCTATGCCGCCGAATGGATCGTGACCCTCGGCGATGTCAGCTGGGATATTCACGGTTCGGGCTTTCCCTTCAAGCTCATGCGGTTCACCAAAGATGAAAAATCGTTTGCCGACCTGCTCAAGGAACGGAATGCTCCCAAACTAGGAGACAACATTTTTCTCTATTTCCCCACACCGGAAAAGTTTGACCGGAACGTCGCCATTTGCGACCAGGCTCTGAAGATGGCAGAAACTCTCGGCAATGCCGATTTCATCGATGAATCCCGCATTGTGCAGGGCCAGACCCGCATGCTCAGGGATCTGTACTGGATTGCGGAGAAATACCGGGAGTATTCCGCGGATAAGACGGCTCTCAAGGAAGAGCTGCAAAAAAGTCTAGAGGATCTCACCCTCGCTTCCGCGCAGGTCGTGGACGCCGGAAAGAACTGGGGCTCCCGGCACAACGCTCTGGATAAGGGCCGATTCCGGGACAATCTGCTCGGCCTGAATGCCGAAATTGCCAACACGGTCAGCGAAGTTCTGGAAGCCGACGGGGTGGTCAATCCCGCCAAGGACAAATTGCCGCCAGTACCTCATAAAAAACGCAAATAATCAACTATTTCGAGATTTCAGCCAAGGAGCATTTTATGAAGCGCCATGTATGGATTTGTTTGCTGGTAGGGCTGTGTGGTCCGTCTCTCGGTCTGGCTCAGTCCCAGCCGGTTCATCCCGCCGAACAGGCCAACTGGACAGATTGGGTGATTCCTCTGCCACAAGAAATCCGGATCGATCAGAAAATCGTCCTCCTGCCTCATCAGGTACAGGTTCGGCTTCGAGCCGGGGCCGGCGAAGTCGAAAAGAACGCCGCCAGTCAGCTCCAATCATGGCTGGATGAAAAATCACAGGCCAAAGGGCAGCCTTCCGTCTTTGCCTTTTTTCTGGGGGTAATCGACAAGAACGGAAAGCTGGAGGATCTGGATTTGTCCAAAGAAGCCAGTAGGCTCCGAAGTCTGCCCAATTCCGATCAGGCCTATGTCATTCGTCCTTTGGGGCAGGATCAGCTGGTTCTTGCCGCTGTGGATGAAAAAGGCGTTTTTTACGCCGTGCAGACCCTTCGGCAGCTTCTGGAAGGAAAATTCAGCGAAGGCAAAGTTCAGATTCCTCTGGCCGTCATTACCGACTGGCCTGATCTGCCCATGCGCGGAATCTGGGAGGATCCTTTTACGGCGAATGAATTGAAGTGGCTCAGTCATTACAAGTACAATTTCTTTGACGCCCACGTAAATATCGGAATGACCCCTGATGGCCGCGGCCAGGCCAAAGCCCAGCCCCGCGGGCATGAGACTCTGGACGGATTGACCTACAATGAGTTCTGCCGCCGCCATGGGATTCGCTTTGTCCCCGTCATTACCCACATCGGACATCTCAAACGAACGGGCATTTACGACAAACACCCCGATTTGGTAGGCCAGGGCGAACATATCTATTCCCCCCGATTCAGCAAACTGGTCGCTCCCTGTGTCTCCAAGCCCAAGTTCAAGCAGATTCTGGTCGATTGGATGATGGATCTGGCCTCGCAGGAGAATGTGGAAGAACTTTACGCCTGGCTCACCGAAGAGGAAGTCTATTGCAGCTGCAAAGACTGCCTGTCGCTTGGACAGCAGGTTGCCGAAACGCGCGTACTGGTTGCCGCGTATCGTGAAGTTCAGAAACAATATCCGAACCTGAAATTTCGAATCTGTCTCACGCAGGGCAGCTATCCCATGAATGACAAGGTCCTCCGGGAAATTCCCCACGATATCGGCGCCATCTACTATGACGGCGGACGATCCTATCTCTCCGATCAGGAGCCGATGATCTATCCCGTTCTCATGGATTACCTTCGGCAGGGCGGAAAAATGGGCGTAGTCCCCCAGTACACCGTCTCCTGGGCGCTGGTCATCCCCTGGAGCTGTCCGCAGTTCATCAAATTCCGCGTGGATGAATTCATCGACAAAGGCCTTTATCTGGTCTGCTCCTATATTTGCCCGCGGTTCCCCTTGTATCCCTTCAACACCATGGCCGCCGCGGAATGGCAATGGAACGCCAAGGGACGATCCGAACGGGAATTTGCCAAGGCCTGGGCTACCCGCAACGGATTTGCCGATCCGGTCTATGTAGCCGACTGGGCCGTCACCCTCGGCAAGGCAAGCTGGGATCTCTACGGATCCAGTTTCCCTTATAAACTCATCTGGAACGATATCGGCGATGCTATCAAGGGGCGTGTCCGTCCCATGCTGGGGACCGATTTCTTCAAATACTACGCTTCGGAAGACCGTTTTGGCGAAAATATCGCCATTTGTGAGAAAGCCCTCGCGATGGCCGAAGCCATCAACGATCCCATGTTGATCAATGAATCCAGGGTTACCCTGGGCTATCATCATATGCTCAAGGAACTCTATTCCATCATGCTTCTGAGCAGCGAATACAAATCTCCGGATGCCGCTGCCAAAGAGCGATTGCAGCAGCACCTGGCTGCCCTTATCGACGCGGCGCTGCAAACCAATGAATCTCTGGAGCAATGGGCCCAGCGTGTCGGCGCCTCCGGACAGGGGCGATTCAAAGGCACTGTCAATTTAAACGCGAAAATTCTCAAATCGGCCAGTGAAGCTCTGGAATCCATGGGAATTGAAAATCCGGCAAAGGATAAACTGCCGCCTGTATTTGAGAAAAAAGATTAAACGAGTCCTGATATCCGCATCATCAAGCCGGCTGGAAGCTCAATCTTCCCGCCGGTTTTTTAATGGGTGCAAAAGAGATGGGTGGGATGCGGAAAAGAAAGTAGATTTATTTCCGGGAAGCGGAAAGCTGCTCGGCCAATCGGATCAGACGTTTTGCCAGAGAACGTTTGGGTATCGTACCAAGCGGTTCCCATCGTTTTCCGGATTGCAGAATTTCGATCTCGGACCGGTCTGCGCCGATCGCGGCGGGTGAGTTCAAAACAATCGCATCCAGATTTTTGGACCGCAGCTTCCGTTCTGCGTTTTTACGGGCGCTGCGGTCCTGTACGGCGAACCCGATGAGAATCTGCCGCTTTTTCCGGCGACCCAGCTCGGCCAAGATGTCGGGTGTCGGAATGAGATGGATGTTTAGATTCCCTTTTTGTTTGGATATTTTGCATCGGGATCGAACTGCCGGCCGGTAGTCACATACCGCGGCCGTCATGATGACTGCATCGCATCGGCTGAACTCCCGCATCGCCGCCCGATGCATCTCCTCCGCGGAGATCACATCCATCGCTTTCACCCCCGCCGGTTTTTCCAGCTCGACCGGTCCGCTCAGAAGAGTAACCTGGTGCCCCCGGTCCCGCGCCGCTTTTGCGCAGGCGTATCCCATCTTCCCGGACGATCCGTTGCTCAGATAGCGGACTGAATCCAGATATTCCCGGGTCGGACCGGCTGTAATCAGAAAACGCATGAATTTCAGTACCCCATACAAGTTGTCAGGAGAAACTTCGGGAACGCACGGAAGGAGCAGGGGGATCAGGACTGTTTCGGTGTGCGGCCTTTTAAAAGATCAATAATCCGCTGGAAAATCGCGTCCGGATCGGACATTCGTCCGATTCCTTCCTCTCCGCACGCCAGCCTCCCCGTTTCAGGCCCTTCCATGTGAACGCCCCATTCACAAAGGATTTTTACGTTCCGTACCGTCGCCGGATTCTCCCACATCCGCCGGTTCATCGCGGGTGCCATGAGAATCGGGCTTTCCGCACTGCACAGCAGCGTACTCAGAAGATCGTCACAGATTCCGCCGGCCGCTTTGGCGATCAGATTTGCCGTCGCAGGCGCCACGACAATCAGATCCGCCCGTGCGGTCAGCCGGATGTGTTCGGCGTCATACACCGATTCCTGCTGGAACAGATCGGCATACACCGGCCGACCTGTCAGCGTGCTGAAGGTCAATGGGCCGACGAATCGCTGGGCGTGCTCCGTCATTGCGACCGTCACTCCAGCGCCCGCTTTCACCAGCGAGGAGCAGAGGTGGGCCGTCTTGTAGGCCGCGATGCCGCCGGAGACTCCCAGCAGAATCTCATACTGTTCCAGAATTCCCGCCATGAATCAACCGGTGGCTTCCTCGGTTTCCTTTCCGGCGTACATCCCCTCCAGCATCGCCGTGCTGACGTCTTTGGAAAGACCTTCGGATTTGTCATAATCGATGATGATCTTGTCTTGCATGATTTCTTCCGCGACAATCTGAACCAGGGTCTTTCCCTTGACATCCACCAGAGGCCGCGCGCCTTCTACCAGTTCCTTCAGACGACGCTGCATCAGGGCCGTCAGACGGAATTTTCCGCCCACTTTTTCGACAATCGCATCACTTTTGAGAATTTCAATCATGTATGGTTCTCCGTTCCAAAAAACTGCTGATTTCCGTTCAAAATCGCCGTCAGCCGGTCGATTGTATGGCGCAAATCGTCATTCACCAGTTCATAGCGATAGCGGCCGCTGGACCGCGCCTGTTCGATTTCCCAACGGGCTTTGGCCAGGCGGCCCTGGATTGTTTTTTCATCCTCGCGGCGGCGATCCAGCAGTCTCTGCTTCAGTACCTCCATCGTCGGAGGCAGAATCAGAATCCCCTCCGCGCGAGGGAATTTTTCAAACACCTGCATCGCGCCCTGTACATCAATCTCCAAAACAACCGTTTTACCCTCCTTCAGCTTTTTACGCACCGCTTCGGCGGGCGTGCCGTAGTAATGCCCGAACACTTCGGCGTGTTCCAGAAATTCTCCCGCCTCGATCTTTTTCTGAAATTCCGGTTTGCTTAAAAAATAATAATCCACCCCCTCTTCTTCCTGCTTGCCCGGCGGCCGCGTTGTCGCCGAAACGCTCAACACCGCGCCGCTGCGGGGGATTGCCTCCCGGCAGAGTGTGCTTTTTCCTGATCCGCTGGGGCCGCTGAGGATCAAGAGCCGCCCTTGCTCCTGCGCCAGGTCCGGTTTGGATGTCTGCAAACGTTCCTTGCTCATGGCTTCTGCTGTGCCGATCACTCGATGTTCTGAACCTGTTCCTTCAGCCGGTCGATGGACACCTTGATCTCCACCACATGCTGGCTGATGTTGGCATCATTGGATTTGCTGGCGATGGTGTTCGCTTCGCGAAGCATTTCCTGCGTGAGAAAGTCCAGCCGGCGGCCCGCCTGGCCGTCCGTTTCGCAAATCTCCTCGAATTGATCCAGATGCGACGCCAGCCGCGAGACTTCCTCGTGGATGTCACTGCGCTCGGCGAACAGCGTCACTTCCCGCGTCAGGATTTCCTCGTCCAGTTTCAGATTCGCATCCGCCAGCATCATGTTGACCCGCTGTTCCAGACGGCTCCGGTAATACTGCACCGCCTGATCCTTCAATCCGTCCAGCACCACCAGGTGCTCCCGCATCTTCCGGCAGTTCTGGTGGAGGTCGCCGCGAAGGCTGGATCCTTCCTCCCGCCGCATGTGTTTGAGATTCTGGATCGCTTTCCGCGTCAGATCTTCGATGTGCTTGAGAAACTCGTGCTGCTGGTCGGCGCTGTACGTTTTCGGCTGGCATACCCCCGGCAGCAGAAACAGTTGCGCCATATCGACGTGAAGCCCCGAATCTTTTCCCCGAAGCGTCAAAATTCGCTCCAGCTGCGAAAGATATCCCTGCAGAACCCCGTAATTCACCTCCATCCCGCTCTGCTCATCCTGAAATTTCAGGTGCAGCGTATAGGAAATCGAGCCTCGCAGAAGTTCTTCCCGGATGATTTTCTCCACCACCGGTTCCGCAAAGGAAAAAGGGTCCGGCAAACGGATGACCGTTTTCAAAAAACGATTGTTCAGCGACTTTACCTCCACCATCATACTGTATTCGGAGGTTTCCAGCTGGGCGTCGCCGTATCCGGTCATGCTTTGCAACATATTCTTGCCTTTTCTGATTGCTCGATAAAAACAGCGGGAATGGCCTGGCCGAAGCGGCTACTTCTGTTCCGGCTGGGCCTGTGTCTCCGCCGGGGCGGCCGTTGGGGCGGGCGCTTCACCCGCCGGGGGAACTGCATCCGCCCCGGAACTTGCGGCCGGCGTTTCGGCAGTCGCCGGGGCTCCTTCCGCCGGCAACGCCGGTGCGCCGATGGGTTCTCCGTCCACTGGCGCCGAAGGAGCGGCTCCTTCTGGTGCCGTAATTACCGGTGCGCCGGGAGTTTTCGAATACGGCTTATACTGCGATGTCAGCAGCAGCGCAAGCACGAGAAACAATCCTGCCACCACGATTGTCATCCATGTAAACACATCGCCGGTCTTGCTGCCAAACGCCGTTTGTCCGCCGGCCCCGCCCAGCGCCGCGGTCAATCCGCCGCCGCGGCCCTTCTGCAGCAGAACGAGAATCATCAGCACCACGCAGACAATTACGAACAGCACCAGCAAGAGCTGTGCATACCACTTGATTAAACCAAGGCACATCCAATCCATGTTTTCACTCCTGTACTCAGCAGGTTATCTATGTTCGATTAAAACCAGTTATCGACCGCAGCAGCAACAACCGCCGCCGCAGGCGCTTGCTCCGCCTAGGATAATTCCCAGGAATTCATCCACTTTCAGACTCGCTCCGCCGACCAGGGCCCCGTCCACGTCCGCCTGGCACATCAGTTCCGCGGCGTTGGACGCTTTTACGCTTCCGCCATACTGGATTCGCGTAGCCTGCGCCGTTGGCTCACCAAACAGGTCATGGAGAATCTTCCGCGAGAAGGCATGCGCTTCCTGCGCCTGTGCCGGAGATGCGGTTTTTCCCGTGCCGATCGCCCACACCGGCTCATACGCAATCGTGACCTTCTTCATGTCGCCGGCGCTGAGATTCGCCAAACCCGCCCGAAGCTGTTTCTCCAGCACGGCGTTTGTTTTGTTGTTCTCCCGCTCCAAGAGCAGTTCTCCGATGCACAGAATGGGATCCAGCCCCGCCGTCAGCGCCGCCCGAAGCTTCCTGTTGATCAGATCATCGTTTTCGCCGATCACATGGCGGCGTTCCGAATGCCCCAGAATTACATACCGGCACCCGACGTCCTTCAACATCGCCGTGCTGATTTCGCCTGTAAAAGCGCCATTGGCTTCAAAATATACATCCTGCGCGCCAAGTCCGATTTTTGTCCCGGCAAGGATGCTCTGCACGTCGCACAGATATACAAACGGCGGGCACAGGGCGACATCCACCGTGTTCAGCGCGCTTCCGCCAGCCAGCTTTTCCTTCAGCCCGGCCGCCAGCGCCGCCGCCCCGGCACGGTCCAGATTCATTTTCCAGTTTCCTGCGATAAATTTTTTGCGCATCCTGTACTCCTTGGCACTAGGGTTTGGATTTATAGGTCTTGATTAATTCCACGACGGATTTCGCCTGCCACATCAGCACCTCGAACAGTTCTTCGGTCAGAGCCTGGGCTCCGTCGCATTTCGCTTTCTCCGGGCAGCTGTGCGTCTCCACGATCATCCCGTCGGCGCCCGCCGCCAGGCCCGCCAGCGCCAGCTCGCGGACCAGCTCACGCCGGCCCGCCGCGTGCGAGGGATCCACGATCACAGGCAGGTGCGAGTTGTGTTTTGCCAGAATGATGGCGCTGATATCCAGCCCGTATCGGACTTCCGATTCGAAGCCCTGGCTGCCCCGTTCGCACAGCACGACCTGATGATTGCCCTCGCTGAGAATATATTCGGCGCTCATCAGCCAGTCCTTGACAGTGTTGCTGGCGCCTCGTTTTAAAAGTACCGGCTTTCGGGTTTTTCCGATTTCCGCCAGCAAAACAAAATTTTGCATGTTCCGCGCACCGATCTGGAGCATGTCGGCATACCGGCACACCAGATCCACGTTCCGCGGATCCATCACCTCCGTGACAATCGGCAAGCCCAGCTCTTCGCGGCATTCCTGGAGAATTTTCAGTCCCTCTTCACCCAGTCCCTGAAAGCTGTACGGGCTGGTTCGCGGCTTAAATGCCCCCCCCCGAAGCATGTTAGCTCCTTTGGCCTTCACCCAGCGGGCGATGGACAGACACGTCTGGCGGTCCTCCACCGCGCAGGGACCGGCAATCCAGGCAAAAGAACCTTTCCCGATTGTCACGCCGCCGACCTGGATCTGCGAGTCGTCCCGGTGAAACTCCCGGCTGGCGAGTTTATACGGCTTCATAATCGGCAGAACGTTTTCCACCCCTTCGATGCTGAGCATCTGTTCGGGAAATCCGATCTGCTCTTCGCCGATCGCGCCGATGATTGTGCGGAATTCCCCCTTGGAAATATGCGCGCGAAGTCCGAGTTTTTCGATCCGCTCCACCACGTGATCGATATGTTCCTGCGTAGCCCCTGATCGTAAAATGATTAACATAGGTCGTTATCCATTGGCAGAAAAAAAGATTCTATTATAAAATTTCTCTGGCCCGGGGGTAGCTGCCCAGGATGCTCAACTGAAGGCAGTGATTTTTGGCCTGGACCACCGCCTCGGCGACCGCGGCATCCGCCTGATGCCCCTGGCAATCGACGAAAAAATAATATTCCCGTTCCCGCTTTTTACTCGGGCGGGATTCGATATTGGTTAGATTCACCTTGTTGTTGCGGAATTGCTCCAGTACGTCCACCAGCGCTCCGGCTTTATGAGCGGTGCTGAATACCAGAGAGGTCTTATCATCCCCCGTGGGTCTGGCCGGTTCTCTGCCGATGACAAAAAACCGCGTGATATTGTTTGGATTGTCCTCGATATTTTCGCAGAGGATATTGAGATTATACAGTTCCGCTGCCAGCCGGGATCCGATTGCCGCCGCACCGGGCTGCTCCACCGCCCGCTTGGCCGCCTGCGCGCTGGAGGATGTCGGGAGCATGTCGATTCCCGTCAGGGTGCTCGACAGCCATGTATGGCACTGAGAAAAAACCTCCGGCTTCGAATACACCACGCGAATCTCGTCCTGTTTGCAGTTTGCCATCAGATGATGATGCACGGCCAGCAGAACCTCCGCGCAGATATGCACCGGCGAGTCGATCAGCGAATCCAGTGTCTCGATGATCCCGCCTACGATGGAATTTTCCACCGGAACGAGTCCCAGATCGCAGTGCTCCCGGCTGATTTCATCGAATACCCCGTGAATATCCGTCTGCGGCTCGTAGTCCACGCTCTGCCCGAATTTCAGCATCGCCGCCGTATGTGAAAAACTGCCTTCCGGTCCCAGGTATGCAATCCGCAGGGGCCGCTCGAGATAAAACGATCCGCTCATCAGTTCCCGGTAAATTGCCAGCAGACACCGGTCCGGCAGGGGACCCTGATTATGCGCCTTGACTTTGTCCAGCACCGCTCGTTCGCGGTCGGGCGCATAGACCGGCGCCGCGTCCGAATGACGCTGCTTGAGTTTGCCCACTTCAACCACAACCTTGGCCCGCTCATTCAGCAGGTTTACCAGTTGCTGGTCGATGCGGTCTATCTGGTCTCGAAGGTTTTTTAGTTCCTGCAAGTGGCACCGCTTTCCGGCTTCTTCACAAAGACCAGGATAGACTCCTAAGCCGCTTTGTCCGCAAGCCGTTAAGAACCACTCTTTATAGCAAATCCCCTATTTTCCGTCAAATAAAATACAGCATTTCCCGGATTTCGATGTCGCCTGTCCCACAAAAAAAGGAATTTCTACGAC